>DASSIZ010000043.1 GCA_035691485.1 Terriglobales bacterium | reverse complement strand
CGGGTACACCAGCACGTCATCGGGAAGCTTGAGCAGCTTCTGGTGGAGGCTGTCGTAGAGTGCGCCCGCAAGCTGCTGCGGCGTGTAGCCCTCGGCGAGGTCGGGGCGGCCGACGTCGCCGATGAAGAGCGTGTCACCGGTGAACACGGCCCAGGGCTGGTCAGCGCTCTTCTCGCGATCGGTCACCACCAGGCAAGTGCTCTCCGGCGTATGGCCGGGAGTTTCCAAGGCGCGGATCTCGATCTGCCCAAAGCGGAGGGAGAAGCCGTCACGCAGAGGCACGTTGGGAAACCGGGCACTGGCCCGCTCTCCAATGTAAATCTTCGCGCCGGTTCGCTCCGCCAGTTCGCGGTGGCCGGAAACAAAGTCGGCATGCAAATGAGTTTCGAAGATGTGCGCGATGCGGACGCCGTGCTCCGCGGCGGCTTGCAGGTAAATCTCGATGTCGCGTTGGGGATCGATGACGGCGGCAACACCTTCGGAAGCGATCAGGTAGGAGGCGTGGGCAAGGCAGTTGAGGTAGAACTGCTCGAAGAGCATGGTCGGGCTCCTCCGGCGGCAATAGCTTACCACCGCAGAGAGGTCCGATCGGGCAATTGTGTAATCGGGGAAAGTGAGCAACGGCCCTTTTCACTCTGACCCGATTATCCATTTCACTTTAAGCGACCCGCTCGGGCAAGTTATAGGACTCACAACTCGCAACTCGGAAGGGGAAAGTCGCAGGATACAATCGCGCTACCGATGCCAACTCCCGCCGAGTCACAGCCCGGAGTGGTGGCGCGCGCGCTGCGACTGCTGCGGCCGTCGCACCAGCACAGCGCGTTCAGCGCCACCTTGCTGTTGATGGCGGCGGTGATGCTGTCGCGAGTCATCGGCTACGTACGGGAAGCCTACATCGCATGGGCATTCGGCGCCGGGGCGCAGACCGATGCATACGTTGCCGCCTTCACCCTGCCGGATTGGCTCAACTACATCGTGGCGGGCGGGACGGCCTCGATCACTTTCATTTCCATTTACACGCGATTCCTGGCGGAAAAGCGGGAGCGGGAAGCGGAAAAGACGTTTTCCGTGATCATCACCGTGATGAGCACGGTGATGCTGATCGGAATCGGCATCACCGAGGTGTTGACGCCGCAGATCGAGCGGCTCATCTTCCCGGCTTTTTCCGCCGCGCAACTGCAGCTGTGCGTTCACCTCACCCGTATTCTCCTGCCGGCACAGTTGTTTTTCTATGTCGGCGGGGTGGTGTCGGCGGTGCTGCTGTCGCGGCGGCTGTTCCTGATCCCGGCGCTGGCACCGATCCTTTACAACGCGGGCATCATCTTCGGCGGGCTGTTAGGCGCGCGGCAGTTTGGGATTGCCTCGCTGGCGGTGGGCGCGGTCGCGGGAGCGTTCGTGGGCCCGTTCCTGATCAACGCCATCGGGGCGTCACGCACCGGCATCCGCTACCGCCTTTCATTCGATGTCCGCGACCACGCATTTCGCGACTGGGTCTGGCTTTCCATCCCGCTGATGCTGGGCGTGTCGCTGGCCACTGCCGATGACTGGATCCTGCGCTATTTTGCCTCCGGCGGAGTGGGCGACATCACGCGGCTCAATTACGCCAAGCGTTTGTTCGCGGTGCCGATTGCGGTGCTGGGCCAGGCGACAGGACAGGCATCGCTGCCGTTTTTCGCGCGCCTGTGGGGCGAGAAGCGGGTGCGGGATTTTGCCGGCGCGGTGAACGGGTCGGTGTACCGCCTGGCGGCAGCGTCGTTCCTGGCGACGGCCTGGATGATGGCGACCGCCTTGCCGGTCATTGACCTGGTATACAGACGCGGGCGGTTCACCTTCGCCGACTCGCGCGAGACGGCGTCATTGTTCTTCTGGTTCGCGCTTTCGCTGGCCTTCTGGTCGGCGCAGGCGCTGTATTCGCGGGCATTTTACGCGACCGGCAACACGGTGGCGCCGATGGTGGCGGCCAGCATCATCACCGTCGCGTCGCTGCCCATCTACTATGCGCTGTTCCATGCGCTCGACGTCGTGGGACTGGCGATTGCGTCCGACATCGGGATCGCGGGAAACACGCTCGCGCTCGCCATCATGCTGCATCGAAGAGGCGTCATACCGTTACCGGGCTTGAACTGGCGTGAGCTGGGCAAAGCCGCAGTGACGGCGGTGATCGCCGCCGCGGCGGGCATCAAGGTTGCCGAAATTGTGCGCGTGGCGGGCAGCCGCCGGGCTGACTTGCTGTCGCTGGTATTGGCGTCAGTGACGTGGGCAGGAGCGGTGGCGGGCGGATTGTGGATTCTGAGGTCGGAATTGCCGAAGGACCTGCGCCGGAAGAGGGCACAACCTACGGCAGTGGCAGTGGAACAGGGAACAGCGGCCGACTTGGGTGCGGGGGTCGAGCCCTGAGCAGGTTGACTCAACCAATCTGGCGCATGTTGGCCCAGTCGTAGGCGATCTTCTTTCCGCAATCAAGACAGACGATGTAGTGCGTGGTGGCTGCGCTGACAACTTCCCATTCTCTAGCCACGGCAGACGAGCCGACCGGAGCCGCCGCCGCAAACGGCTGGGAGGTGTGCTTGTGGCGGCAGGACAATGCGAGCAATTGAAGAATCTTCTCGAACATGGGGGAAGTCCCGGCTCAGAAAAAGAATCGCAAGTCCCGGGCCCGCAGCGTTGCCGGCGCGAACCCAGGACCTGCATCCAGCCCAATTCGTACTAAAAACTAAGCGCGGGCAGCAGCCGCGGATGTCCCGGTTGCGGTCTCAGCCGGCAAATTGTCCTTGGCCTCGCCATTCGCCTTCTGGCCGGGCTTGCGGATGTCAATGCCGCCCTTGAAGTAGGCGCCATCTTCGATGGAGATGCGCTGCGCAATGACGTCGCCGGTCAGCGAGCCTTCATTGCGGATGTCGACCCGATCGCTGGCGACGAGATTACCGCGCACCTTGCCGGTGACAACGATTTCGCGGGCATTGATGTTGGCATTGACCACGCCATTGCGGCCGATGGTGACGCGGTTCCCCGACAGGTTGATGGAGCCTTCGACACGGCCGTCGATGTAAAGCGATTCCGAACCAGTCACTTCGCCCTTGATGACGAGCGATTTGCCGATGGTCGCCTGGTCTTGCGAATTCATAGTGGCATTCCTAGGAGCTGCGGCGGGCGTAGGCTCCGCCGGAGGTGTCAGGTTGGGCGTGCTCGGACGCTGCGGTTCCGGGTTTGGAGTTGGCCCCCCGGTGGTGGGCTGGTTCGTGGGCTTCCACATCGCTATTCAATTCCTTTCAGAAGGGGTTCTTTGGTTGCTTCGCACTTCGCTGGCCAAACCCGGTTCCGCAGGATTATCCCCACGTAATCCGGTTTCCTCTCCAACAGAAGCGAGTTGCTGGGTGCGTCCACCGTTGTAGCACATTTTTTCCACCGATGGACGACGAAGCGACTCGCCAAGCGGTGTAAATCTTCGCCCCCGGGTGGCATTTCTTATATCGGGGGAAGTACCTACCGGGGAAATCGATTCGCGCTTAGAAAGCGGCTAAACCCAGGTGTTGCCGGGGTCGAGCGCCAGGGCAGCAGGACAAAATATGGGCACGGGTGTAGCGGCTATCCGCAACAACCGCACCAACGGCCCTCGTCTTTCGTTATCCCCCCATGGCGTCGTTGGTGATGTACTGCTCCATGGTGTCGAGGCGATCAGTAAGCTCATCGACGCGCCACTGGAGCAAATTGCGAATGGAGAGCATGCCGACCAGGCGGCCGCGGTCGTCAACAATGGGGAGGTGCCGGAAGTGGCGCTCCATCATGATGGAAAATGCCTCGCCTGGCGACGTGTCCGGGGTAGCCAGCACGACCGGCGTAGTCATCAGTTCGGCGACCGGAGTTTTTGCCGGATCCTTGCCGCTCAGGGCAAGTTTGCGCAAGACATCGCGTTCGGTGAAGACCCCGGCGACGACGGCATCGTCATCCAGCACGGTGACTGCTCCAACGCGGTGATCGAGCATGAGCTGGATGGCTGCGGAGGCGCTGGTTTCCGGACGGACGGTGGCCGGCTGCTCGTCACAAAGATGGAGTAAGCCCATGGTGGCTCCTTCGGAAAATCGATGCTCCCACACCCTGCGGGAAAAGGGAGGAATTATGACCTCGCCGTCGCTCGACTGCAAGCCATGATCTCCGGCATCGAAATTTTGCGTGCTCTCGCGCCTTTCAGAGTTCCCGGATTTCGTTGGCGATTCCGCTCACAGCCGCGCCGAACCGGCATCTAAGCAGGAAAGCACGCTACGTACTCCCCCCGAGGCCTTATGTACCGCGAGAGCGTAAGCTCCGAGTTCGGCCGCCCTGCCGGCGCCGTCTGCGCGGCGATCATCATTTTTTTCCTGGCCGGCGTACCGCGAGCTGTCGCGCAGGCCACCGATACCACGCATATTGACGCTTACCTGAAAGCGATCACGCAGGCCAATACGAACAGCCGCCTGTCCGCCCTGGAGCGATTCGCTGCCGGCGCGCCGACCAGCAATTTGAAAATGGACGCGTTGGAGTGGATTGTCTGGGACGAAGAGCAGACGCACAATGACGCGGCCGCGGCGAAGTGGGCGCGGGAGTTGCTGACGAGCGATCCCGATAATGCCCTGGCACTCGCGGTCTTGACGGCCCATCAACAACGGCCGACGGTTGCGGTGCGGCACGCAGCGTCCACGCGCCGCACGGCCGAGGAAGATCCTGTACAGCGCGGATTATTGAGCCTTGGCCGCTTGCGGCGTCCAGAGGGCATGAGCTTCGACGAGTTTTCGCGTTTGCGGCAGTATTCGCAGGCGACGTTGGCGGCGGCGGCGGGATCGGAGGCGCTGGAGCGAAAGGATTATTCCCTCGCCAGGGAATTGCTCGGGCAGGCGGTCGCAGCCTCGCCTAATGATCCGCGCCTGGTATATGCGCTGGCGCTTGCCGACTTGTCGGGAGACAAACCGAACCGGCAGCAGGGATATTGGCTGCTGGCGCGCGCAGTGAACCTGTCGGGAGGACCTGCGGCGGCACGCGACGTCGAGCAGTTTGGCAGGAAAAAATACAAGGAAGATGGCGGCAGCGATCGCGATTGGGAGCAGTACCTGGCTAACACCGCGGCGCCGGGAGCGAGTGCGGCCGCCACCGTGGTTGCGACCGCGAAGACGGCGCAAGTTGCTTCGGCGAATGTTTCGAAACCTGCGTTGTCGGGGACTAAGGCACACGGGTCGAAGACACGCGCCACACCGGCTTCGGTGTCCCGCACGGGATGGAAAGGCGAACCGGAGCCGCCGGCTGAATCCACTGCTGCCGCCAATTCGTTGCCGCCGATCTCTTCCGAGGCAGCTTTCCCGAGACGCACCGGTCCACCGGTGTCCCTCGGCATTCTGCTGGAGACCTCGACGACTCGCAAAGGCACGCGGCAAGCCATCGTCAATAGTCTCAGCGACCTTGTCCGACGCCTCGGCCCGGAAGATGAAGCTTTCATTCTCTCGTTCAGCAACGACCTGGTCTTCGAGGAAGATTTAACCGGCGACGCGAAGCGCCTGGAGAAGGCGCTCGACCAGATCAAGCCGCATCCGGGCACGGCATTGCTCGACGCTGCCGGCTTTGCTGCCGGACACCTGCGTCGCATCGCGAAAAACGACAGCCGTGTCCTGCTGGTGATCTCCGACGGCAAGAACGCCAGTAGCCGTATTCCCACACTCGCCTCGTCGGCGGAAATCCGTGCCAGCGGCGTGAAAATCTATTGCATCGGCGTGGACGTGAACGGAGATGAAGGCATATATCGCCTGCAAGGGCTGGCATCGGCAACCGGCGGAACGGCGGCGTTCATTACCGCGCCCAACCAGTTCCGCGCCGCCGCCCAGCAGGTGGCGGGGCATATCGGCATTCGATTTGACTATTGAACCCAAGCGCGTTGATTTTGGGGCGTGGCAGACCTAAGATGCCCGATGCTGCGGAGCAAGCTGCCGTGATCGGGCAAACCATCTCGCACTACCGCATTGTGAAAAAGTTGGGCGGCGGCGGCATGGGCCTGGTCTACGAGGGCGAGGACACGCGCCTGGGCCGGCGTGTCGCCCTCAAGTTCATCCCTGAAAACGTGGCCGGGAACGGCGGCTCGCTGGACCGATTTATCCTGGAAGCCCGCGCCACCTCTTCTCTGAATCATCCCAATATTTGCACTATTTTCGATATCGAGTCGCATGACGGCCTGCCCTTCATCGTCATGGAACTGCTGCAGGGACAGAGCCTGCAGGACCGGCTGGTGCGTGGCCCGCTCGACGCGCGGGAAGCGCTCGACATCACCATCCAGATCGCGGACGCGCTCGATGCCGCGCACGCCCAGGGCATCGTTCATCGCGACGTCAAGCCGGGCAATATTTTTCTGACCAATCGCGGACAGGCGAAGATTCTGGATTTCGGGCTCGCCAAGCTGGCCCCGGATCAAACCCTGGTGACCGCCTGTACGGCCGCGGAAAGCGATGGCAACGGCGCCCACGCTCCGCGTCACCGCCCCAGCGAAGCCCTGACCGAAACCAGCGTGATTCCCGGCACGACCATGTATATGTCGCCGGAGCAGGCCCGCTGTGAGCCAATCGATGCCCGCAGCGATTTGTTTTCCCTGGGCACGGTGCTCTACGAGACGGTCACCGGACAAAAGCCGTTCCTGGCGCGCACTTCGGTGCTGGCCCTTGCCGCCATCCAGCATCAGAAGCCGGTTTCGCCGTTAACGTTGAACCCTTCACTCCCGGCGCGGCTCGAGGCGATCATCGGCAAGCTGCTGGAAAAAGACCGGGACATGCGCTATCAAAGCGCGCGCGCGCTTGCCAACGATCTTCGGGCGCTGAAGCAAGAGCTGGAACTGCAAGCGCTCGGCCTGGTGATGCCGGTTCACGTCGCTCCCAGCCGCACCTTCCGCAAGCTAAGCTTGCGACAGATTTATGCGCTGGTCGGAATCGCGGCGGCGCTGGTAATGATTCTGCTGGTGGTGACGGTCTGGTGGGCAAAGCACGGCCGCACGCCGGCTCCGGTAGCAGCCAACAACACGATCGTCGTGCTGCCCTTTAACAACGTCAGCGGCGATCCCGACACCGATTACCTGCGCTTCGCCGTTCCCGACCAACTGGTCAAGATTCTTGCCTACACACCGTCGCTGGAAATACGTCCGGTGCCTTCGGGGGCAAAATACCTGCAAGGAAATTACGATCCGCAGCAGGCCGGACGGGAGTTGCGAGCCGCCAATGTCGTGACCGGGCACTACATGAGCCAGGGCGATCGCCTGATCATCACCCTGGATGATGTAGACACGCGCTTCAACCGGCTGGTATGGCAGGGGACCGTCACGGTGCCGACTGCGAACCTGCTGACGCTGCAGGAACAGCTCGCCGCCCAGGTACGGGATGGGCTGTTGCCGACGCTGGGGGCGCAGACGTCGCTGCTGGCGAGCGCCACACAACCGCACGACGCGACCGCCTACGATCTTTACCTGCGCGGTTCGGCGCTGCCTCACGATCCCGCGCCCAACAGCACCGCGCTGACCATGCTGGAGA
Source organism: Terriglobales bacterium (assembly GCA_035691485.1). Classification (NCBI taxonomy): domain Bacteria; kingdom Pseudomonadati; phylum Acidobacteriota; class Terriglobia; order Terriglobales; species Terriglobales bacterium. The sequence goes on along the minus strand of DASSIZ010000043.1, from coordinate 73,496 downwards.
GGTCGGTCGAGCTGGACCCGAAATTCGCGCCTGCCCTGGATGCCCTGGGCCTGCGCTACTACTACGAATCCCAATACTCCGGGGCAGGGCAGGAAGCGGTGCAGAAGTCGGTAGCGGCGTATGAAAAAGCTCTCGCGCTCGACCCCAACCTGATCTCTTCGGCGGCGCACCTGATCCGCTTGCGAGCCGAGGCAGGCGCGATTGGGAAGGCGTACAAGGAAGCGGCCGACCTGGTGAAACGCCGTCCGGAAAACGCCCAGGCGCACTTCACCCTGGCGTACATCCTGCGTTATGCAGGACTGTTGCACGACGCTGCCCAGGAATGCGATGCCGCGGTCACGCTCGATCCCGGCAACTACGATTTCCGCTCCTGCTCGTTCGTCTTTTTTGAACTCGGCAATACCAAGCGCGCTCTCGAGTACGTGCGCCTGGACAGCGGTTCCGACTGGGCTGCCAGCGTGCTTCCGGCAATCCTGGTGCGCGAAAACAAGCGTGACGAGGCGCGCGTGGCCGCGGCCAAAATCTCCTCCCGGCCGGCCTGGTACGGCGGACTGCTGCAGTCTTGCCTGAAACCGGTGGCGGAGGCGGAGATGCACAAGCTCGCCGGCAGCGCCGCAGCCGGGATCCTGGCGCAGCGCGATCCCGAGTTCCGTTATTACCACGGCTCGCTGCTGGCCTGGTGCGGCGAAGAAGAGACGGCGGCGCAACTGATCGGCAGCGCCATCGAGCAGAACTACTGCTCCAATACTGCGCTGCATGACGATCCGGCACTGGCCAAACTTCGCGAGACGCCCTTCTTCGCACCGCTGGCCGCCCAAGCCAGGCAATGCCAGGACCGGTTCACCACGGAAACCGGCCGGCGGTGATTACTGTCGTAGTACCGGGCATGGAAATCGCGGCGGAATGGACATAAGCTAGCCTCGTTTTATGGACTCGCAACAGCTGAAAACGGTTGGCTTGCGGTTCGCGCGCGCGCTCCAGATCGCGGTGCGCACCTCCGGCATGTTGTCGACCGAACACAACGTTGCCGCCGGCCCCATCCAGGAAAGCTTCAACCTGCTGAACACCATCCTGAAAGAGCAGCGCTCGTTCACCTTTGGTTTCAGCGACGACCGCATCCTGGTGGAAAACGTGCTCACCACGGCGCGAGGGCTTACGCAACTGGAGGAAGATTTTCTTAAGCGCGGCATCAGCGCGCTCCGTTTCGAAGCGGGGATTACCCTCGCGCGGTACAAGGGGGTGTTGGAAATACTGGCCACGCCGTTGAAGAAAATCCAGGAAATCGGCGGCACCGACACCTTCCTGGCGCGGCAGCATGTCGAGAGTGTCCGGATCATCCATGCCGGCAAGGCGCAGAGGCGTACCGCGAGCGGGGATACCGTCCTGGAAATGGATGCCGAGGCGTATCTGCGGGCCCAGCAGGGGGCGACAAGCAGCGTGGCAGCGTCGTTTCCCGGCCTGCTGGACACGGCCGCCGGCCCCGCTATCGGCAGTGGGGGACCGGACGCCATCCTCTCCCGGGTCACGCCCATGGTGGAGTCAGCACTTTGCGGAAACGAAGGTGACCCGCAGCAGGTATACCTGTCGCTGGCGCAGATGTTGCGCGGGGTGCGGCCCGACATGGTCCTGGCAGCATTTCCAACCGCCCGGCAAGAGGAAGTAAAGTCGCTGCCTCCGGAGGAGATGGCGGCGGAACTGATGCAAGCCCGCGCCATGGACTGGGCCACGCAGCAACTGGCCTCGGTTCCGGCCAGCGGCGGCGATGCGTTCATCGTCGAAGAACGCGTGGTGCAAGCCCTCGCCCGCAGCCTGCACGCTACGCAGATGGCGCAAAAGCTCGCCGGCCGCCTGTCGCAATTTTTCCAGGAGTACAGCTTCCCCACGCACCTGGTGGAAAAGGTCCAGACCGAGCTGAACTGGATCGCCTTGCCGCCAGAGGAAAAGCACAAGCGGCTGCTGGAGGTCGAACATTTTGACCGCACCGACTTTTCCCGGCTCATGGAACATGTGCGCGACCAGATGCGCAAGGGGTTCGCCGCGGACGCTACCCAGGTGGCTCTGCATTACTTGAAATTTCTCGATCGCGACCCCGACCAGATCGAAGTGGAGGAACTCTCCCGCCTGCCGGAGCTGATCAATGCCATTGCCGGGGTGCATACCGGCTTCGCGCAGACGACCACCGATAAGCTGCTGGAGCTGCTCCAGCGCGACGTTTTCGAGTCGTTCCGTCACATGCAGGTCCTGAATGCGCTGGTGGCACTGTCCAAATCGGCCGCGACGTACGAGGACTACGAGGTTGTGCACAACATCGGTTCCACCATGGAGCAATTGCTGGCCGCCGACGGCGAGCGCCACGCGCCCTGCTGCGGCAAAATGCTTTCGCACTTGCTGCCGGAATCGTCCTTTGAGCGCGTCGTAGAGCTGTACCTGGAGAAGAGGACCGATTCAGGCTGGTCCCGCCGTACCGCCGCCATCATCCACCGCGCCGGAGTGCCCGCCGTCGAGTTCCTCTTCCAGCGCCTGGAGAGCGAAGAAGCGGGGCAGAAGCGAATGGCCATCATCCGGTTGATCGCGCGCATGGGCCTTGTCGGGATAGAAGTGGTTCGGCAGCGCCTTTCCGATCCCCGCTGGTACGTGGTGCGCAATGCCTGCGTACTGCTGGGTGATCTTGCCGACCCCGATATGTCGGTCCACATGGCGCCGGTGCTGCAGCACTCCGACGTGCGGGTGCAGCGCGCCGCCGCATCCGCCCTGATCAAGACCCGCGCTCCCGGCCGGGCGCCGCTGCTTGCCGCGGCCTTGCCGTACCTGTTGGGAGACGTATTGGAACAGGCGCTGGACGAACTGGTCTTCTTGAAGGACCCAGAGACGGTAGGCGATCTGGAAAAATTCCTCTATTCCGATTCGCCGGGCCGCAATGCAAACCTGATGCGCGCGGTGCAGGCACTGGCGGGAATCGTCTCCGAGCACTCCACCGCGGTGCTGGCGCTGGTGGTCAACGACCGCAGCATGCCGCTTCCATTGCGGAAAATCGCGCTCGAGGCCCTGCTCCGCAACGGTACGCCGGCGGCGCGCGCGGCGCTGGTGAGTTTCACCGTAGCCTTCCCCGACGATCCCCTTACCGGCGACATACGGAGCGGGATCGGCGCCCGCGTTGCCTCTGCCGATTAACCTGTCGCACCCACGGCTCGCACGCACGGCTTCGAATTCATCACTACATAATCCGCCCTTCCATGAGCCAAGGCATCCAATCTGGCGATGATTCCCGATACCGCCATCCTGGGGAAAATCGCGCAACAGCCAAAGCAGGCCGCCGGACTGAAACAACTGGTGCGGGAACTGGGAATTCGCGGTGATGAGCGGCGTGACTTCGTTCAACGATTAGAGGGGCTGGTGCAACGTGGAGAGTTGGTCGCACAGGATGGCGACCGCTACGCCATTCCCAAGACGCCTTCTCGGAGCAACCTGGTTGCGGGCCGACTCACCATGCACCGCGACGGATACGGCTTCGTGATCCCTGAGAGCGAGGAACTGCGCTCGCGCCTGGACGGCGACATTTACATCAGCCCGCAGAACACCGACAACGCCATGCACGGCGACCGCGTGCTGGTGGAGTTGCGTCGCGAACGCGGAGACGGCCGCGCCGAAGGGCAGATCGTTCGTGTCATCAACCGCGCGCATTCCACCGTTGTCGGCACCTTTCACTACGGTCCGCGCTACGACTATGTCACGCCAATGGACGAAAAAATCACGCTCGACATCGTGATTCCGCGAGGCATGTCGCATCCTTCGGGCATGGAAAAGCCGGAGCACAAGATAAAAGAGCGGCACCGCGTTTTGGGAACCGAGGCAAAGCGGACGGAAATCGCCGAGGACATGGAGAACGTTGTCGTCGATGTGGAGATCACCGACTGGCCCACCCCCACGCAGAATCCGCGCGGGCGGGTGGTCGAGATCCTGGGTTACGAAGACGACTTCGGCGTGGACACCGAAATCGTTATTCGCAAGTACCATTTGCCGCATCGCTTTCCCACGGCGGCGCTGGAGGAAGCACAATCGTTTGAGAACATGATTCCGGCGCGTGAACGCCGCGGCCGGCGCGACTTTCGCAGCCTGCCCATCGTCACCATCGATGGTGAAACGGCGCGCGATTTCGACGACGCTGTGTTCGTCCGCCGCATGCACAATGGAAATTTCGAGCTGCAGGTGCACATCGCCGATGTCGCGCAGTACGTGCGCGAAAACTCGACCCTGGATGCGGAGGCGCGCCTGCGCGGCACCTCCGTCTATTTTCCTGACCGCGCGGTGCCCATGCTGCCCATCGAACTGTCGACGGACCTGTGCTCGCTGCGTCCGCATGTCGATCGCCTGGTCATGTCGTGCGTGATGGAGATCGATCCCAAGGGAGACATTCTCCGCTACCAGATCATGCCCGGCGTCATCCGCTCCACCGAGCGCATGACCTATACCGACGTGAATGCCGTCCTGGAAGGCGACAGCAAGCTGCGCGAGCGCTACCGCGTGCTGGTGGACGTCTTCGAGTTGATGCGCGAACTGGCAATGATTCTTAACCGCAAGCGGGCGCGTCGAGGCTCCATCGATTTCGATCTCCCCGAGCCGGTGATCGAGTTCGACGAGAACGGGCTGATGAAGGCGATCACACGCTCGGAGCGCAATTTCGCCCACCGCCTGATCGAGGAGTTCATGCTGGCCGCCAATGAGAGCGTGGCCTCGTACCTGGAGAACAAGGAAGTTCCTTCGCTATACCGGATCCACGAGAAGCCCGATCCCAAGCGCGTGTACGAATTCGAGACCATCGCGGCGGCGTTCGGGTATTCACTTGGCGTGGGAGCGCTGCCAGTGAAGCGCTTTTCCTACACCGATCATCGCCGGCCGGGGCGCGGGGCGCAGCGCTCGCGGGCGGGACAGCAGCGGCGCGAGGTGGAGATCCCGCAGGACGTGCACATCACGCCGCACATGTACCAGAAGTTGACGGAGAAGATCGCGGGCAAGCCGGAAGAGCGCATTTTGTCGTACCTGATGCTGCGCTCGCTCAAGCAAGCGAAGTATTCGGAGGAGAACGTCGGCCATTTTGCCCTGGCCGCGCCCACCTACACGCATTTCACTTCGCCAATCCGACGCTATCCGGATTTGATCGTCCACCGCATTCTCAAAGAAGTGTTGCGCAATTCCGCCGAGCAGCATGACGGCCAGGTGGCGGTGGGAACCGGCGTACTGAGCGAGCGGAAGGGCGCCTGGTCAAAAGCTGCGCGTCCGCCCGCGAGCGCGAAAGAAGGTGCGGCGCACGCGGCTTTGCCCTGGAGCAAGGGTTCACCGAAGCGCGCGCGCCACGGCGAGCCCGCGCGGCAGGGGTCCGAGCCCGGCGCCCCTCATGACGGACCTATCCCTGCCGAAGTCCTGCACCAGATTGCCGAAGAATCCTCCGAATCCGAGCGCCGCGCCGACGATGCCGAACGCGAGCTCATGGAATGGAAAAAAATCAAGTTCATGCGCGACCGCGTCGGCGAGGAGTTCGACGCCCTGATCATCAGCGTCACCAAGTTCGGGTTCTTCGTCGAGCTGCATGAGATGTTCATTGAGGGGCTGGTACCGCTCTCCAGCCTCAGCGACGATCATTACGCATATAACGACGGGACGAAACAAATCGTCGGACAGCGCACGCGGAAGAAATACTCGCTGGGCGATCCGGTGCGGGTCATCCTGGACCGAATCGACAGCGTGCAGCGCAAGCTTCAGTTCGCCGTGGTCGAAGAACGTCCTTCCCGCAGCCAGCGGCACCACCGGAAATAATGCAGGTCCCGGGCGCGCACCCGCCCTTGTGTCACATCCTGACGTGACGCTCCCAGGTTGGAATCTGGTTCCGGGAACTCCCATTTGTTTTAAACTGGTGGGTTGGCATCGGCCCGCGGAAGTTGGCCGAGGACGGCCACGCTCATAACAGACTGGACAAAATCATGAAGAACAGCTTTGGCAGTCGATCTACGTTGCGCGTCGGCAACAAGGAATACGATATTTTCGGCATCGGAGCCCTCGACAAGCAGGGCATCTCGACCACGCACCTTCCCTACTCGCTTCGCATCCTGCTGGAAAACCTGCTGCGCACCGAGGATGGAAAATCGGTCAAGGCGGACGACATCCGTTCCCTGGCGGCCTGGGATGCAAAAGCGGCGCCGACGAAGGAAATCTCCTTCACTCCCAGCCGGGTGCTGCTGCAGGACTTTACCGGTGTTCCGGCGGTGGTGGACCTGGCCGCCATGCGCGAAGCGATGGAAAAGCTGGGCGGAGCTCCCGCCAGCATCAATCCGATCTCGCCGGCGGAACTGGTCATCGACCATTCGGTGCAGGTGGACGAATTCGGCACGCAATGGGCATTCCAAGTGAACGCCGACCTGGAATTCCAGCGCAACAAGGAGCGCTACGCATTTCTGCGTTGGGGACAGGGCGCGTTCCAGAATCTCAAGATTGTTCCCCCGGACACCGGCATCGTCCACCAGGTCAACCTTGAATACCTGGCGCGCGTGGTGTTCGTCGGCAAGTCGAACAACGGCAATCGGCCGCTCGCCTATCCGGACACGGTGGTTGGAACCGACTCGCACACCACGATGATCAACGGCCTCGGCGTGCTGGGTTGGGGCGTGGGAGGAATCGAAGCTGAAGCCGCCATGCTGAACCAGCCAGTATCCATGCTGATTCCGCAAGTGGTAGGCGTAAAGCTTACCGGCAAACTGAGAGAAGGTTCCACCGCCACCGACCTGGTGCTCACGATCACGGAGATGCTGAGACGGGAAGGGGTGGTCGGCAAGTTCGTGGAATTCTACGGTCCCGGGCTGCACACGCTGGCGCTGGCCGATCGCGCGACCATCGGCAACATGTCGCCGGAGTACGGCGCCACGTGCGGCATCTTCCCCATCGACAGCGAAACCTTGAATTACCTGCGGCTCTCCGGCCGCAGCGAGGAGCAGATTGCGCTCGTCGAGGCCTACTGCAAGGAGCAAGGGCTGTTCCACACGCCCAATACGCCACACGCAACCTATTCCACCAACCTGCAACTCGACCTCGGGACGGTGGAGCCGAGCGTCGCCGGCCCGAAGCGTCCGCAGGACCGCGTCACCCTGTACAAGGTGCCGGAAGGATTCCGGCAGACGCTGCCGACGTTGTTGCGTCCGGGCAGCAAGATCGCGGACAAAGCCGACAAGCAGGTCGGACGCTTCGAAGGCGAAGGCGGAAGCACCGCGGTCGGCATGGAAGACGAGGAATCGCCCTCGGCGGACAAGCCGATGATGGCCGACCTGCGCAAGGAACTGCGTCATGGCAGCGTGGTCATCGCGGCGATTACGAGCTGCACCAACACGTCGAATCCCTCCGTCATGCTGGCGGCGGGAATTCTCGCCAAGAAAGCCATCGAGCGAGGGCTTTCGACAAAGCCCTGGGTCAAGACCTCACTTGCTCCGGGATCAAAAGTCGTGACCGAGTACTACAAGCAAGCCGGTCTGACGCCGTATCTGGAAAAGCTGCGCTTCAACCTGGTCGGTTACGGCTGCACCACGTGCATCGGCAACTCGGGGCCGCTGCCGGCGGAGGTCTCCGACGTCATCAATTCGCGGGACCTGGTGGTGGTATCGGTGCTGAGCGGCAACCGCAACTTCGAAGGCCGGATCAATTCCGAGGTCCGCGCCAACTACCTGATGTCGCCGCCGCTGGTGGTGGCGTACGCGCTCGCCGGACGCATCGACATTGACCTGGAAAAGGAACCGCTGGGACGCGATCAGCAGGGCAAGCCGGTCTTTCTGCGCGACATCTGGCCCACGACCAAAGAAGTGGCCGACGCGGTCGCGGGAATACGCGGCGAAATGTTCCGCGCAACGTATCGCCAAGTATATGAGGGCGATGAGCGCTGGCGGTCGCTCGACGTGCCCGCCGGCGAGACGTTCGCCTGGGATGCGAAGTCGACTTACATCAAGGATCCGCCGTATTTTGAGGGCATGGGACTGCAGCCGGCGGAGGTCAAAGACATTACCGGCGCGCGGGTGCTGGCGGTTCTGGGGCACAGCGTCACCACCGATCACATCTCTCCCGCGGGATCGATCAAGCCCGACAGCCCGGCGGGCAAGTACCTGATCGAGCACGGAGTGGATGTGAAGGACTTCAACTCCTACGGCTCGCGGCGCGGCAACCACGAGGTGATGGTGCGCGGCACCTTCGCGAACATACGTCTGCGCAACAAGATGGTGCCCAACCGCGAAGGCGGCTTCACACGCCACCTGCCCCAGTGCGAAGAGATGACCATCTTTGACGCGGCGATGAAATACGCGGAGGAGAAAGTTCCGCTGATCATCATCGCCGGCAAGGAATACGGCTCGGGCTCGTCGCGCGACTGGGCGGCGAAGGGTCCGATGCTGCTGGGCGTACGCGCAGTGATCGCGGAGAGCTTCGAGCGCATCCACCGCTCCAACCTGGTCGGCATGGGCGTGTTGCCGCTGCAGTTCCACTCCGGCGACGATCACGAAACGCTGGGGCTGACCGGAGAAGAAACGTACGAAATCGTCGGTTTGCGCGAACTGCTGGATAACTACAAGTCGGGGCAGAAAGTGACGGTGCGCGCCCGGCACGCCAACGGCAGCGTGTGCGAGTTCAAAGCCAGCCTGCGCATCGACACGCCGCAGGAAGCTCTCTACTACAAGCACGGCGGCATCCTGCAATATGTGCTGCGGCAGTTGCTGGCGGGAAAAGAAAAGGCAGAAGTAGTCAGCGCGGGGCTCAGCACGGTGGCCGACCACAAAACCGGAAGCGTGGTGACGTAAAAAAGCAGGAGTTAGTGGTTAGTAGTTAGGAGTTAGCAAAATGCCCGGAGAAGTTTCCGGGCATTTTGTTGGTTTCTGCGATTTGCGTTGGGAACTCCCTGTCTTACTTAAATTCCACCTCGATGAAGTGGGCTTGCTGCTGGCCCATGTTCATCATCTCGTGCGTCGAACCGGCGCCGATCCATTTCACTTCGCCGGCCTTCTGGTGGACCATGGTCGGCGGCTTGCCCTGCGGCATGTTGTGCAGGTCGAGATCGCTGAGCGCGACCACCAGGAACGGAAACTTGTGCTTGTGCTTGTGCAGCATGCCGCCGGCGGCGATCTGCACTTCCTGGACGCGCAGTTCGCTGTTGTCCACAACAATATCGGCCATGCCGCCGTGGCCGACATCGAGACCGCGCTCAGGCTGCTGCTCTTTCGCCTGCGGCTGCTTCTTCTTGAGGACTTCAATGGTGATGTTGCGAAACAGAGTGTCGCCGGTATCGATGAGGCGATGGGTTAATGGCGCCAGCGCGAAGCGGACCTCGCCCTTGCCGGCGTGACCCGTATTGACGGGCCGCCCGACTACCTCGTTCTGGATTTGGGCAGGTTGAAGGATGACGGCAAGATAGTCGTTGTCGTGCCGGTGCAGAAGCGTGGACTGGTGCGGCGGCAGGCTGACGTCGTAGACGCGAGTGTATTCGTTCTCCAGCAGGAGATGATGGTGGGGCTCCTGCGAGATGGGGATGGGGGAGTCGGCGGCGCGCATAGAAAGTGCGAGAAGAAGGAACAAGGCGATTTTCATTCGGCACAATTGTATCGAAGACGCGGGCGAAGCACAGCGGCGCCCGAGGGCGTCCGCCGCCGCCGAGCCCGTGGAGGCACTAATACAGGTGGGAGACCGGTGCCACAGACGCGAATCAACCGCAAAGTTCAGCGTGTTTTTGCAGGATGAAGCTGTCGGTCATGCCGGCGATGTAGTCACAAACCACGCGATGCACGGGTTCGCGCTCGGACTGTTCGCGATAACTGGCCGGCAGCGCCTCGGGATGCGCCGTCCAATGCCGGAAGAGATCGCTCACGACGCGCTCGGCATGGCCCTTTTCGGGGCGTAACTCGTCGCTGAAGTAAACCTTGTCATAAAGAAATGATTTAGCGCGCTCCCGCTCGCGGTTGACCTGGTCGCTGAAGGAGGCGAGGCGCCGCGAGCAGCCGCGCACGTCCTCGGGCGAACTCACGCCGGCATCGCGGATGCGCCGGGATGTGGTCAAGATCAGGTCGGAGACCATGCGGTCGAGCATGGCCTTCAGCGCCTCGTTGAATTTCAGCTTTTCGCGAGCGTCGGGATAGCGCGCCTCCGCCTGCTCGTAGAAACTATTAAACACCGGAATGCCGCCGCGGATCTCGTCGAGCTTGAGGATGTGCGCCTCGAAGCCATCGTCGAGATCGGCGGTGTTGTAGGCGATTTCATCGGTCAGGTCGATGAGCTGCGCCTCCAGCGGAGGGAGCCGGTCCAAGAGGTATTCGGCGAGTTGCGGATAATCCTGCGGGCTGTAGTCGCGCGAATGCTTGATGATGCCCTCACGGACCTCGAAGGTGAGGTTCAGGCCGCGAAAGGCGGCGTAGCGCTGCTCGAAATCCTCGACGATGCGCAGTGCGTGCAGGTTGTGGTCGAAGAAGGAGCCGCGAGCGCGCATGGCGGCGTCAAGCGCCTTCTCGCCAGCATGGCCGAAGGGGGGATGGCCGATGTCGTGAACGAGCGCGAGCGCCTCTACCAGGTCCACCTCAAGCCCGAGCTGCGCGGCGATGGTGCGCGAGATCTGCGCGACCTCGATGGTGTGAGTCAGGCGGTTGCGGAAGTGATCGGAATAACGGCGTGTGAAGACCTGGGTCTTGTCCTCCAAGCGGCGGAAGGCGCGCGCATGGATGACGCGGTCGCGGTCGCGCTGATAGTCGGTGCGATAGGGATGAGGCGCCTCGGGATGACGCCGCCCGCGGCTCCGTTCGACGCGCGCGGCGTAAGGAGCGAGCATGAAGCTAGTGTCCGGTTTCCGATTTCCAGTTTCAAGCGGTTTCCACCGGCCAGAGCAGTAGAATGATTTTGGAGTTGTTGTATGAAGCGGGTCCTGGCGCTCCTGTTCGCCACGCTGCTGACCGGCTGCGGCGGCGTTACCTTCCAAGGAACACTGCTTCCCGCTAATGCCGTGACCGTCAGCGGGCTGGTTACAGTGGTTCACTTTACGGCCACGTCCGACGGCAACGGCACGATGATCGATGTCACCGCCGTCACCATCGTCGGGTCGGGATTGCCACAGACAATCACGTTCTGCGGCAACCAGGGTGGCGCCTTCTTTGTGAACCAGAACGTGCGTGTGAGTTTTACGCCGGGAACAACGTGCGGCACTGTAGTCGCCGTTGTTCATTTGTAACGCGCAAAGCAAACCCGGCCGAGGGCGGCCTGGCTAGAGATCACATTTTAACTTTTAAGAACTGAAACGGAAACTACGGCTTCACCGCCTCAGCTTTGCGCTCGTTCTGCTTGGCAAGCTTCACCTTGGCGCTATCGAGCTTCTTCTGCACCTTGGCGACCTCGGTGTTATCTACGTCGGAGGGCACGCTTTTGGCCCACTCGGTGAGCGCACGCTCCCAGTAGGCCGTCGCGAGCTTCAGGCGTTCCGTCCTTTGCAGAAGGTCTCCCATGTGGTCGAGCACGGTAGGATCGTTCTGGGTGCGATCCATTGCCTTGCGCAGGTTTTCTTCCGCCAGGTCAAAATTGCCGAGCTTGAAATAAGCCCAGCCGAGCGAGTCCAGGTAGGCACCGTTCTGCGGATCCAGTTGAATGGCCTTCTTCACGTAGGTCAGCGCTTCTTCCAGGCGGACGCCGCGGTCCGCAAGCATGTAGCCGAGATAATTCAGGGTAACGGCGTTGTTAGGATCGCCAGCCAAGACCTTCTTGAATTCCTCTTCCGCGCGGTCATACTTTTTCTGGCGCTCGTAGATGGAGCCGGCGACGAAGCTGACGTAGTCCTTCTCTTCCTGTTTCTTGGAGAGCTGCGCCGCCTTGCTCAGCGCCTCTTCCGCTTCCGGCCAGCGTTTCAAGCGGCCGTACATCTGGGCCAGCGAGATGTAGACCTCGCGGTCCTCCGCGGTGCCCTTCAGCATGCCCTTCATCAGGCTGAGACCCTGGTCCGCCTGCCCGGTGTCGGCCAATTGCCCGGCGAGCACCATCTTCAGGTTGCGGTCCTTGGGCACCTTGGCGACGGCTTCCTGAGAGACGGCGGTGGCTTCCTTCCACTGCTTGGCCTCGCGGTAAGTATCAATGAGCTGCTGATAGCCGCGGCTGACGTTGTCGTCGCCGAGGGTCAACATTTTGCGGAAAGTGGCGGCCGCAAGCTGGGTCTTGCCGGTGTCACGATAGATCGTGCCCAGCCGCTCCAGGAACACGGCGCGGTTGTTGCGTTCGCCGGGAGTGTAGTTGCCGTCCGCTTTCTCGCTTTTTTGCAGCAGGTTATTGAGGATCTGGATGGCGTCGTCAAACTTGCCCTGCGCCTGGTAAATGACGGCCATGTTGTACGGGACTTCGAGCGAATCCTGGACCTCGGCTTCGGCTTTTTTCAAGGTGGCCAGCGCGTCGTCGAACTTGCCGCTGCGGCGCTGAATTTCTGCGATGCGCATCAGGCTCTGCACATCGTGCGGATCGGATTCGACGATGGTCTGGTACTGCTCAAGCGCGGCCTCCGTCTGGTTGTCGTTCATCAGGTTCTGCGCCAGGCCACGGATCGCGTCGAGATTGTCGTGATCGCTGTCCACCGCTTTCTTGTAGGCGGCGATCGCGTTCTTGTAGTCCTTCTGCTGCTCGTAGGTATAACCGAGCGCGGAGTAAAGCTTGCTGGAGCGCTGCGAATCCGGGACGCCCTTCAGCACTTGGGCGGCGCGCGCCGAGTCGCCCTCTTCGTTGTACAGGTAGGCGAGGGTGGTGAGGGCCTCTTCCGAGCCGGGGTCGAGCGAGACCGCGGTCTTGAACTCGTTTTCCGCCTTTATCAGTTCGTTGTTCAGACGGTAGAGGCGCCCGAGCAGGACGTGGTCCTCGACATTTTTCGGCTCCAGGCGGCAGATGGCTTCGTACTGCTCGATGGCGCGTTTCAGGATTTCCTGGGATTGCGCGCCGACCTGAGAATCAGGCAAGGAACGAAGATAAATGCGGCCAAGAAGCTTGCGCGCTTCCAGGTTATTGGGATCGCGCTTCACGATTTCCTGGGCCTCAACCACGGCGTCACGAATGCGGCCGGTCTTGGCGTAAAGCTCGGCGAGGCCGGAATTCAGGTACTCGGAAGCCGGGTCGTTCTCGATGGCAAGCCGATACTCGTCGATGGCCTTGTTGGCGTACTCGGGACGGCCGTACATGGCGACCAGTTCCTCGTACATGTGCGCCATGGCGTAGTGATAGTACGCAGCAGCATGGTCGGGTTTCTTGCCCTGCCTGGGCGCGGTTTGCGGAGAAAGTTGCGCCGGCGGCGATGCGGGCTTGGCCGCGGGAGCCGTTTGCGCAACCGAGGCCATAGAGGCAAGCAAAAATACGGCAACGACAGGCTTACCGGAGATCATTGAGGTCCTTAACGAGACAGAACTATCACCACAGTTTGGATGCCGAACTCATCCGGCGGGTGTCAATGTAATTTTACGCGAAATTCCGGAAGGAATTGGGGTTACAGGCAGAAAAAGAACCCGTGCTGTCACCTTCGTAACGAACTTTTGCCAGTCCCTCAGCGCATCCTGAGCAAAATGCAGGCAGACGTCACCCCAAGAATGGCGCAGGTTCCAATCGCAGCCGTTGGCCGCGTATCGCAGTTCAGTGCCGGAAGTGACGAATGCCAGTGGTGACCATAGCCAGCCCCAGCTTGTCGGCGGCGTCGATCACCTCCTGGTCGCGAACCGAACCGCCGGGCTGGATGATGGCAGTGGCGCCGGCCTTTGCGATCTCCTCGACGCCGTCGGGAAATGGGAAAAAGGCGTCGGAGGCAGCGACCGAACCCTGGGTGCCGAGCACCGACTTCATGGCGCCGATCTTGGCGGAGTCCACGCGGCTCATCTGGCCTGCGCCTACGCCGACGCTGCGGCCGTCCCGGGCATACAGAATCGCGTTCGATTTCACGTGCTTGCCAACCTTCCATGCGAACAGCAGATCCTGCATCTCCTGGGCAGAGGGCGGCCGCCGGCTGACGACCTTCACGGAAGCGGGGTCGAGCCTGTGCAGGTCGTTGTCCTGGACAAGCACGCCGCCGGACACAGCCTTGATGACGCGCTTCATGGGAGCGGGAGTGACCTCGAGCAGGCGCAGGTCCTTGCGCTTGCCGAAGCGGGCGCGCGCGACCTCGTCAAAGGAGGGCGCGATGATGCACTCGATGAAGAGCGCGACGCCGTTGTGGCGAAGACCGGCGATGGCTTCGGCTGTGGGGCCGTCAACCGGACGATTGAGCGCGATGACGCCGCCGAAGGCGGAGACGGGATCGCACTGGAAGGCGCGCTGGAAGGCTTCGATCACATCCTTTCCGACGGCGCTGCCGCAGGGATTGGTGTGCTTGATGATGGCGCAAAATGGCTGGTCGAATTCGGCGGCCAAGTCCCAGGAGGCTTGCAGGTCAACAATGTTGTTGTAGGACAGTTCCTTGCCCTGGAGTTGCTTGCCGTTGGCGACGCCGACGCCGGTGCCATCCGAATACATGGCGGCTGCCTGGTGCGGGTTCTCGCCGTAGCGCAGGTCCATGACCTTGTTGTAGCGAAGGCGCAGGGTGGGGGGAAAACCGGATTCCGCCTGGAGCTGGAGGTTCCCATTTGCGTGCACCCGCTCCAGCGTGGTGGCAATGGCGGAATCGTAGGAGGCGGTAAGGGCGAAGGCTTTTTGCGCCAGCTTCCACTTGGTGGTTGCGGAAAGCTGGCCGCCGGAGGAGCGCAGCTCGTCCACGATCGCCTGGTAATCGGAGGGCGAAGTGACGACGGCGACGTCGTGAAAATTCTTGGCGGCGGAGCGGATCATGGAAGGCCCGCCAATATCGATGTTCTCGATCAGTTCATCCACCGCGACGCCGGGCTTGGCGGCGGTCTTTTCGAACGCATAGAGGTTGACCACCACCATGTCAATGGGCTCGATTCCGTGCTCGGCGACGGTGGTTCGGTGCTCGGGATTGGAGCGCATGTGCAAGATGCCGCCGTGCACGCGCGGGTGCAGCGTCTTGACCCGGCCGTCAAGCATTTCGGGGAAACCGGTGAGCTCGGAAATGTCCTTGACCGGGACGCCGCCGTCGCGCAGCAAGCGCGCGGTGCCGCCGGTGGAGACGAGTTCGACGCCCTGGCCGGCGAGTTGCCTGGCGAATTCAACTAAGCCGGTCTTGTCGGTGACGCTGAGGATGGCGCGCTGGATCTTAGCCATGAGTTCCTCTCAAGATTGCGTGGGAATGACGAGCATTTAATCTTAGCAGCGAACGGAGTAGCTGTGACGGGGATCACACGCGATAAGGTCCTCACGCCGAGCCAGTCCAGCCGAGACACTATGGTTGATTTCGGTACTCAGGTGCTCAGGTAGGCGTTGGCGTCAGTGGGGTCGTCCACGCCCTCCGGCAGCGCGCCGCCGTTGTAGCGCGCCAAGCGGTTCTCCCATTTGAGAAAGTCGGTAATGGTTTGCGGCTCGATACGGATTTCCACGCGCCGCAGGCTGGCCAGCAGCAGGTTCATCTCGTGCAGGAGGCCGTCGGGCGTGCGGAGAGACTTGCGCTTGCTGCAAGCGACTGCGATTTCGACTTTGCGACCGCGCACCTCCAGCAGCCCCCAGCCAGGGGGCAGTTCTGCGGGGGAAATCAAGCCGGCAGGCGCCATGTAGAAACGCTCGCAGCCAAGCGCGCCGCTGGAGTCGAGACGCCACGGCTTGTTGCGGTCGTTAAGGAAGTCGCCGCGCGAGACCTTGCACTCCACCAGCACCGAGCGGCAGCGCGCTTTCCAACCGATCACGTCGGGAATTTCGCCGGTACAGCAAGCCTGCTCGGAAAGAATAATGCCGCAGCGATAGGAAGTGTGGAGCCAGCGCACGGCAAGGTCCACCAGGGCCGAGTGGGTCATGTGCCACTGTGGGTTCTGTTGCGCAGCATGGCAAGTAACCAGGGAGGAACGCGAAAAATTGTGGAATTGCCGAACTGCGGAATTGCGGAATTGAGAAACTCAGAATTGCGGAAGGCTGCGAAATTATGTTTTCGCTTTTGCCTTCAACCGGACGTGGCCGTCCTGGACCTCGACCGAGTATTCGACGGCCGCGCAACCATACTGGCCACGGATCTGGTCCGTCTTTTTCTTGAGGAAGGTTCTAAAGGAGTCGAAACTGTTGGGATCGGCGTGCTGTCCCGCGTTCTTCTTGGCTTCCATCATCGCGTCGAAAAGGGATTTGACCGCGACCTGGTCGGCGTCAACATCAGAGCAATGCACTTTGAACGGCGCCCCGGCAACCCCGGATTTCAAGGCCGCAGCGGCCGCCTGTTCCTCTTCATGGCGAAGGCCCTGAATACCGAGCGCGGCATCTTGCGGGCGGCGGAAGCCTTCTTCCTTAATCTTGATTTTCTTGCGCCATAAATCGCTGAAAAGCGCATAGCGCTGGGCGATGCCGTTGTAGCGGAAACGCTGGGCGAAGCTGAGCTTGGAGGAGTCGCTGTATTTGCGGATAAGGTTCTGGACGCGCCACTCCGTATCGTTGGGCGGTTTCTTGGCGCCCCCGCCAAAATACACGTCATATTCGATCTTGAGCTTACGAACGGTCTCCTCGAGAACGTTCAGCTCCTCATCAACCGTCAAAACGAGCTCCCTGACAGCGTTGCGGCGGGAATATATCACTTCTGACTTGCCATGGCGTTAACTGATGGGCTGCCAAACTTTAGGGGCCCCCAACGTTCCTGCCGGAGGCGGTGATAAAACGATGTTTATTGGAAATCCCGGGAATCTTTCCTTACATCGTAAGCAGTGGGTTAGGTGAACGAGCCTAGTTGTGTTTACAATAGAGTAAATGGCCAACCGTATCCCAATCGTAATTGCTGACGACCACGCGGTGCTGCGCGAATCCTTAGGCGCCCTGCTGCAGACACAAAAGGATTTTGATGTGGTAGGCAAGGCGGGCAGCGGCGCGGAAGCGCTGGAGCTGGTCAATCAGACTCATCCTGACGTGCTGGTGCTGGACCTGTTCATGCCCAACACGGACGGCTTCGAAGTACTGCGCACGCTGGACAAGGCGGGCAGCCGGGTGGCGTCGGTGGTGCTGACCGGTTCGGAGAACCAGCCTGACTATGTGCAGGTGGTCCGCTTGGGCGCCCGTGGCCTGGTGCTAAAGGGCGAAGGGCCAGAGCGTTTGTTTGCCGCCATACGGTCCGTAGCCAACGGGGAACTGGCGTTTTCCGAAGACATCGCGCAACAGGTCCTGAGCGCGATGGCCGGGGAAGCCAAAGAAGAGCCCTCCACCATCCGGCGCCTGTCGGAACGAGAGCGGCAGATCGCGGCGCTGGTTGCGCGCGGCATGAAAAACAAGGACATTGCGCACGAGCTGACCATCAGCGAGAACACGGTCAAACGGCACCTGCAGTCCATTTTCAACAAGACCGGGGCGCGTGATCGGCTGGAGCTGGCGGTAATTGCGCTGACCGAACTCAGCAAGGCGGCGTAGCAGGGCGCGGCCTTGAGGCTAACCCTGTAAGCGGCTCCGGGCAGTACTCCTATTGCGTAGTTCTACCTGACTCACTGCCTCGCAACGGCCCGGTCCGCGGGCTTGGGTCTCTCGATCTTTCGGAGTTCGTGGCCGAGATAGATCTGCCGCGGGCGGGCAATTTTCTGTTCGTGGTCCTCGATCATTTCCTGCCACTGTGCCAACCATCCCGTCATGCGAGGAATGGCGAAGAGCACGGTAAACATGTCGGGCCTGAAGCCCATGGCCTGGTAGATGATGCCGCTGTAGAAATCCACGTTGGGATAGAGCTTGCGGGTCACGAAATATTCGTCCTGGAGCGCGATTTTTTCCAGCGCGAGCGCGATGTCGAGCTTTTGATTGCGGCCGGTGACCTTGAATACATCCTCTGCCGTCTGCTTGATGATGCGCGCGCGCGGATCGTAATTCTTGTACACGCGGTGGCCGAAGCCCATCAGCCTCCCCTTGCCCTCCTTGATGCGCTTGATGTAAGCGGGCACATTCTTGACGTCGCCGATTTCGTCGAGCATGCGCAGCACCTCCTCGTTGGCGCCTCCGTGCAAAGGTCCGGCGAGCGCGGCCGCGGCGGCGGCCGCCGCCAGGTAAGGATCGGCATGCGAGCTGCCCACCGAGCGCATGGCATTGGCGGAGCAGTTCTGCTCGTGGTCGGCGTGGAGGATGAAGAGCACGTCGAGAGCGCGTGACATGACCGGGTTGGCTGCGTACTTCGGCTCCACCATTTTCCACAGCATGTTCATGAAATTTTCGGTGTAGCTGAGATCATTGTCGGGATAAACGATGGGGTAGCCGAGGCTGTGGCGGTAGGAATAAGCGGCGAGAGTCGGGGTCTTGGCGATCAGGCGCACGATCTGCATCTTGCGGCACTCGGCATCGCCAATGTTCTTGGCCTCCGGATACATGGTCGAGAGGGCCGCCAGGGCGCTGACCAGGATACCCATCGGGTGCGCGTCGTAGCGGAAGCGTTCGATGAAGCTGCGCATTCCTTCGTGCACCATGGTATGGAAGGTGACCTGCTTGATCCATTCGGCGCGCTGCTCCGGAGTCGGCAATTCGCCGTTGAGCAGCAGATACGCGACCTCCGGGAAGGTGCAGTTTTCCGCCAGGTCTTCGATGTTGTAACCGCGGTAGCGCAGGATGCCGCGATCGCCGTCAATGAAGGTAATCCGGCTTTGGCACGACGCGGTGTTCATGAATGCCGGGTCGTAGCCCATGAGCCCGAAATCATTGGTATCGGTCTTGATCTGCCGCAGATCCATGGTGCGGATAGTTCCGTGTTCAATCGGCAAGGTGTAGGTGCGGTTCGTCCGATTGTCCGCAATGGTGAGCGTATCGTTGGCCATGAGTTCCTCCTCGGCGGATGCCCGGGAACGCGGGCGGGCAGCAGGGTGATCGATTGCAACCGGCCAAATTAGTCCTTTTTGCGGCGATTGGCTAGGGCGGCGGAAACTCAAGGCGAGTGCGGTTCCTATTTCGGACGTGTGTTAACGTACTGAGTTTCCATGATTGTCGGAACCGGCATTGACATCGCCGAAGTGCCACGGATGGCGGCCGCCATTCAACGGTTCGGCGAGCGTTTCCTGCGGCGCGTGTTTACCCCGGGCGAGATCCGGTATTGTGACGCAAAGGCGAATCGCATCGAGCGTTATGCGGCGCGCTTTGCCGCCAAAGAGGCCGCACTCAAGGCCATCGGCACCGGCTGGAAAAACGGCGTTGCCTGGACCGACATAGAAGTAAGGCGCGAACCCGGCGGGCGTCCGAGCATCGCCTTCACAGGCAAGGCGGCCGAATTCGCCGCCCGGCTGGGCGCGAAGCGTGTCTCGTTGTCGCTGTCGCACACCAAGGAACAAGCGATTGCATCGGTAATCCTGGAGGATTAGCAGTCGGCGGTCAGCAGTCACGTTCAGCCGTTGAGTTTGGCGGGCGAGTGCAGATGCCGGTTGCTGAAGGGAATGTATGTCCGAAACCGCGGTTGTCAGTGAACTCGCCTCCACCGCAGGTCCAGGGTCGGAGCACCGCGTGCATCTTGCCGGCGTGCTCATCATGAGCTTCGCCAGCCTGTTGCTGGAACTGGCGCTTACGCGGTTGTTCTCGGTCATTCTCTTTTACCACTTCGCGTTCCTCGCAATCTCGATCGCGCTTCTCGGTTTAGGCGCCGGCGGCGTAATGGCGTACCTGGAGAAAAACCGGCTGGCGCGCTGGGACACGCGCACGCTGGGAGCACGTCTGGCGTCGGTGAATGCTGTGCTGCTGTTGGTGGTGCTTGAAATCGACCTGCACGCGCCGGTTTCGATTTCTTTTGTCCTGACGCCGGAGGTCATGCTGCGGCTGGCGCTGATGTACGTGGTGTCGGCTTTGCCGTTTTTCTGCACCGGCTTGCTGTTCTCTGTTGTCTTCGCCCGCGAAACGCGCGGCATCACCGAACTCTATGCGGCTGACCTGACCGGTGGCGCCCTCGCTTGCCTGGCAATCGTTCCCTTACTGAATTTTGTGGGCGGTCCCAATGCCATCCTGGTAGCGGCGATTGCCTCCGCAGGCGCATCGGCGGTTTGGGCAAGTACGCGCAGAGGCCGCCGCGCCGGACTGGCGCTGCTGGCCGCCTTTGTTGTGCTGACCGGCGCCAACTATTCCGGCAAGATCATCGACATCGTCTACGCGAAGGGAATTCGGCGAGACCAGCCGTGGGTGCTGTACGCGCGCTGGAACGCGATCTCGCGCGTGGAAGTGGACCGGGTAGGCGATGCCGAGGTGATCGTCATCGACGCGGATGCGTCGACGTTCATCATGAACACCAACCCGCATGACTGGCGTCCGGACTACAAAGAGGACCTGATGTCAACGGCGCCGGCAACCGTCAACGTGCTGCGTCCGCGTGGCGAGTACGCGATTATCGGCCCCGGCGGCGGGGTGGACATGTTGCGCGCGCTGGCCAACGGCAGCTCCGGCGTTACGGCGATTGAAATCAACCCCATCATTGCCAACAACATCATGCGCGGCCGCTGGGCTGATTATTCGTTTCATCTCTACGAGCAGCCCGAGGTCCACGTTCATGTCGGCGACGGCCGTTCCTGGGTGAGGAACGCGCGCCAGCAGTTCGACGTGGTGCAGATGACGCTGGTGGACACCTGGGCTTCCACCGCGGCGGGAGCATTCGCGCTCAGCGAAAACAATCTATACACCGTGGAAGCATTCCGCGAGTACTTCGATCACTTGAAGCCGGATGGGATTATTGCCATCACGCGTTGGGAGTTCAGCCATCCGCGCGAAGCGCTGCGGGTGGTTTCGCAGGAGTTGGAAGTGCTTAGAGGCAAGGGCATCACTGATCCCGCCAAGCACTTCATCATTGTGTGTGAGGGAACGCTGGACCAGGATGGCCGCCCGGTCACGGTGCTGTTCAAGCGCTCGCCGTTCACGCGGGAAGAAGAAGCCACGGTACTGAGCCACATCGAGGAAAATCCGGAACTGCACACGCTGTTCAAGCCTTCCGACGCCGGCGTCCGCAATCAGCCATCGGCCATTGTCGATGACGCGCGCGCCTTCCATGACCTGATCACCGCTGAGCCTGATGTCACGAAAGCAGTGTTACCCGGACCGGCGGGCGTCCAGTGGAGCGCGTTCAACAACTATGTACGGCAATATCCCTTCAACATCGCCCCGGTATATGACAACGCGCCGTTCTTCTTCTTCACCATGAAAACGCGCGAAGCATTTTCGCGGCTTCTCGGCGGCACCGGGCGCGGTGGCGACTGGAAGAATCATGTCGGCGTAGTGGTCCTGGGAGTTGTGCTGGTGATATCGGTACTCGCGGTGCTGTTGTTCCTGATCCTTCCGCTGGCTCTGCACGGTTACCGGAACCGAGGAGCAACCGGAGTGGGGCGCGCCCCAGTTTCGCGGCTCCTGTTTTTTATTGCCATCGGGCTCGGCTACATCCTAGCCGAGATCGCGTTCATCCAGCGCTTCGTGCTCTTTCTCGGCCATCCGACCTACGCGTTAACCGTGGTGATCTTCCTCATGCTGCTGGCCAGCGGCGCCGGCAGCCTGCTGTCGCGGCGATGGCTGGTGGATCCACAACAAGTCCGGACCGCGCTGCTTTTGGTGATCGTTCTATTGCTGGGTTACGTGTGGGTCCTGCCACCCTTGCTGCGAACGCTGGTCGGGCTTCCTTTTATCGCCAAGTTGCTGGTGAGTGCTGTAATGCTGGTTCCGCTGGGAGTGGCGATGGGCATGCCCTTCCCCAGCGGACTGCGCGCTCTGGCCGGCGCGGCCCCGAACGATGACAACAGCATCGAGTGGGCATGGGCATTAAATGCGGCGTCCAGCGTGCTCGGGTCGGTCGCGGCGATGGTGGTGGCGATCCAGTACGGGCTGAACTGGACGCTGGCTTGCGGCGCCCTGGCCTATGTTACGGCGTTGTTGCTGCTGCCGAAACTAAGCGGCCGGCTCGTTTCCTGAGTTACAAATCTTTACGCCCGCATCCAATCTTTTTACACCCCGTCGGTGGTGTGCGGGTTTACCCTGACGGGTGGCCCCGTGCCGGCGAAAGCCTGCTGTGCCACGTGGACCTATAATTTGAAGCTGCTGTCAGGGGCTCGTTGGTCTTCGGGCCGGCACTCGCGACGCGTTTCCCCTCCCGGTGCGATGTCCGCCGATGACGGAAATACCCAATGTCACGTGGACGCATCATTATTGTTCTCGCCGGCATCCTGCTGGTGGTGATCGGCGCCACCGCGGTGCGCAATAGCAAGAAAACGCAGACCCCGAAGGGCGCGGCGCCGAACGCGGCCAATCGCGGCGTGCCGGTGCTGGCCGAAGCGGCGGCGCAGCGTGATGTTCCGGTGTATCTGCGCGGGTTGGGATCGGTGCTGGCGTTCAACACTGTGACCATCAGAACACGCGTTGATGGACAGATCACGAAGATCAACTTCCGCGAGGGAGATGAAGTCAAGCAGGGCGAACTGCTGGTACAGATTGATCCCCGTCCGTTTGACGTGATGTTGCACACCGCGGAAGCGAACCTGGCGAAGGATGAAGCCACCCTTGCCGACGCCAAGCTGAATCTGGATCGCTACACGGCACTGTGGAAGGAAGGCGTCATCAGCCAGCAGCAGTACAACACGCAGCAGTCGCTGGTCGGGCAGCTAGCGGGAGCCATCAGCGCCGACCGTGCCGCGATTGAAAACGCCAAGCTGCAGCTTACTTATTCGCGCATTACCGCGCCGATTGGAGGGCGCATCGGACTGCGGCTGGTGGATATTGGGAACATCGTGCACGCATCCGACCAGAACGGGCTGCTGGTCATCACGCAGCTGCATCCGATCGCCGTGCTGTTCACCCTGCCGGAAGACAACATTCCGCAGGTGCTGCAGCACATGCGCAAGGGGCCCTTGGACGTGGAAGTCTACAGCCGCGACGACCAGACCAAGCTGGCTTCCGGGAAGCTGCTGACGCTGAACAACGAGATCGATCCCACCACCGGCACCAACAAGTACAAAGCGGTGTTTCAGAACGAAGACCGCGTGCTGTGGCCGAACCAGTTCGTCAACATCCGCCTACTGCTTGAGACCAAGAAGAATGCGACCACCGTTCCGGTTGCCGCCCTCCAGCGCGGCAACCAGGGAACGTTCACCTACGTGGTGAAGCAAGACAATTCGGTGGAAGCGCGGCCGGTGAAGGTCGGGGTCAGCGAGGGAAACCTCGCCTCCATCGACTCGGGGCTGCAACCCGGGGAGATGGTAGTCACCGACGGGCAGGACAAGCTGCAACCCGGGGCGAAGGTCGAAGTGCAAAAAGGCAATCGTCCGGCGGGTGCGCCTCCGCAGCAGCCGCAGAATCCTAACCGGGCAGCGGGGCTATGAATCCGTCCCGCATTTTTATTCTTCGGCCGGTGGCCACGTCATTGTTGACGGTGGGACTGCTGCTGGTCGGGGTGGTCGCCTACCGGCAGCTGCCGGTTTCGGCGCTGCCACAGGTGGATTACCCCACCATCCAGATTTTGACCTTCTATCCCGGCGCCAGTCCGGATGTCATCGCCTCGTCGGTGACGACGCCGCTGGAGCGGCAGTTCGGCCAGCTTCCCGGGCTGAATCAGATGACGTCGACGAGCTCGTTCGGCAGCTCGATTGTGGTGCTGCAATTCAACTTGAACGAGAGCATTGATGTCGCCGAGCAGGAGGTGCAGGCAGCCATCAATGCCTCCGGCACCTACCTGCCGCGCGATCTTCCCAACCCGCCCATCTATACCAAGACGAATCCCGCCGATGCGCCGGTTCTGACGCTGGCGCTGTCGTCGGACACGCTGCCGCTCTCGAAGGTCGAAGACTTGGCCGACACCACGCTGGCGCAGAAAATTTCGCAGATACCCGGCGTCGGGCTGGTGTCCATCAGCGGCGGGCAAAAGCCGGCGGTGCGTGTGCAGGCGAATCCGACCGCGCTCGCCTCCTACGGCCTGGGCCTGGAGGACCTGCGGACGGTGCTGACGCAGGCCAACGTGGATCAGGCCAAGGGCAGCATTGAAGGGCCGCGGCTGGCCTACACCATCGGGGCCGACGATCAGCTGATGTCGAGCGCCGGCTATAAACCGGTGATCATCGCTTACCGCAACGGCTCACCGGTGAGGGTGATGGATGTTGCGACCGTCGTCGACAGCGCCGAGAACGTGAAGCAGGCGGCCTGGGAGAACCTGCATCCGGCCGTAATCATGAACATCCAGCGCCAGCCGGGCGCGAACATCATCAGCGTCGTGGATCGCATTCAGACGCTGCTGCCGACGCTGCGGGCGGCGCTGCCCAGCGCGGTGAAGGCGGAAGTGGTCGCCGACCGCACGGAAACGATTCGCGCCTCGGTGGCGGACGTGAAATTCGAGCTGGTCCTGACCATCGCCCTGGTGGTCATGGTCATGTTTCTTTTCCTGCGGACGCTGTCGGCGACGGTGATTCCCAGCATCACGGTGCCGCTGTCGCTGGTGGGGACGTTCGGGGTGATGTACCTGCTGGGGTACAGTCTCGACAATCTTTCTCTGATGGCGCTGACCATTTCCACCGGCTTCGTGGTGGACGACGCCATCGTCATGATCGAAAACATTGCCCGCTACATCGAGGAAGGCGATTCCCCGGTGATGGCGGCGCTGAAGGGATCGGAGCAGATCGGCTTCACCATCGTGTCGTTGACCGTGTCGCTGATCGCGGTGCTCATCCCGCTGCTGTTCATGGGCGACGTGGTCGGACGACTGTTCCGCGAATTCGCGGTTACCCTGGCGGTGACCATCCTGGTATCGGCGGGTATATCTCTGACCCTTACGCCGATGATGTGCGCCAAGCTGCTCCGCCACCGGACGGAACAGGAGCAAGGCTGGTTCTACCGCAAGTCGGAGCAGTTCTTTCACAACGTCATCGAGAAGTACGGCACGACACTGCGGTGGGTGCTGCGTCACCAGCGGGAAACGCTGCTGGTCACGGTGGGCACGCTGGTGCTGACCATCTTCCTTTACATCGTCGTGCCCAAGGGGTTTTTCCCGGTGCAGGATACGGGCGCGATCCTGGGGATCTCGGAAGCCTCGCAAACGGTTTCCTTCCAGGCGATGGCGGAGCGCCAGCAGAAACTCGCCGAGATCATCCTCAAAGACCCGGATGTGGCGAACCTTTCGTCGTTCATCGGCGTGGACGGCATCAACACGACGATCAACAGCGGTCGCATCCAGGTGAACCTGAAGCCGCGCGACAAGCGCAACTCAACGGCTTCGGAGGTCATTCAGCGGCTGCAGCCACAGCTGGCGCAGGTGCAGGGCGTCACGCTCTACATGCAGCCGGTGCAAGACCTGACCGTCGAGGACCGGGTCAGCCGCACGCAGTACCAGTACACGATCGAAGACGCCAACGCGCAGGAGTTGGGAGAGTGGACGCCGCGCCTGGTGGACAAGCTGCGCACCCGGCCGGAGTTGCGCGATGTCGCCAGCGACCAGCAGAATGGCGGATTGCAGGCGGCCATCACGATTGACCGCGACACCGCCGGACGGCTGGGCATTCTTCCCGCCGACCTTGACAACACCCTCTACGACGCCTTCGGTCAGCGGCAGGTCTCGACCATCTTCACCCAGTTGAACCAGTACCACGTGGTGCTGGAAGTGGATCCGAGGTTCCAGGTTACCCCGGACAATCTGAAAGACATTTACGTACACACCGCAAATGGGGGCTCGGTTCCACTGACCACGTTCACGCGGGTGCAGAATATCAATGCGCCGCTCACCATCAATCACCAGGGACAATTTCCGGCGGCGACGCTGTCATTCAATATTGCCCCCAGGCTCTCGCTTGGCCACGCCGTGAAGGCGATCCAGGAGGCGGAGAAGGAAATCGGGTTGCCGACAAGTATCCACGCCAGCTTCCAGGGGACGGCGGCGGCGTTTCAATCATCGCTAAAGAACGAGCCGATCCTGATCCTGGCGGCCGTGATCACGGTCTACATCGTGCTCGGCGTGCTCTACGAAAGCTATATTCATCCCATCACCATTCTCTCTACCCTCCCGTCCGCCGGCGTAGGCGCCTTGCTGGCGCTGCTCCTGTTCGGCATGGACCTCGGCGTGGTCGGACTGATCGGCATGGTGCTGCTGATCGGCATCGTGAAAAAGAACGCCATCATGATGATCGATTTCGCGCTCGAGGCCGAGCGCAAGGATGGCATGCCTCCGGAAGACGCCATCTACCAGGCTTGCCTGCTGCGCTTCCGCCCCATCATGATGACCACCATGGCGGCGCTCTTCGGCGGGCTGCCGCTGGCGTTGGGTCGCGGCACAGGTTCCGAGTTGCGCCATCCGCTCGGCATCACCATTGTCGGCGGGCTGCTCCTCAGCCAGTTGCTGACGCTGTACACCACGCCCGTGGTTTACCTCTTCTTTGACCGGCTGGCGCGCAAGCTGTC
Organism: Terriglobales bacterium; assembly: GCA_035691485.1. Classification (NCBI taxonomy): domain Bacteria; kingdom Pseudomonadati; phylum Acidobacteriota; class Terriglobia; order Terriglobales; species Terriglobales bacterium. The sequence continues at coordinate 47,054 of DASSIZ010000043.1, read as the reverse complement.
GCGTTACCGCGTCGGCAATCCCATCAATGCAGAATCGGTGCCGGCGGACTAACCATGAGCGTCTCTGCTCCCTTCATACGCCGGCCGGTCGGGACCTCGCTGCTCGCGGTGGCGGTGCTGATGGCGGGGATCATCGCCTATTTCCTGCTGCCGGTCTCGCCGCTTCCGGAGGTGGAATTCCCCACCATCTCGGTGCAGGCGGGATTACCGGGCGCCAGTCCGGAAACGATGGCCTCAGCTGTGGCCACTCCCCTGGAACGCCAGTTCGGACGCATTGCCGGCATCACCGAAATGACCTCGACCAGCCAGCTTGGGTCCACCAACGTCACCATGCAGTTCGATCTGAGCCGCAACATCAATGCCGCGGCGCGCGACGTGCAGGCCGCCATCAATGCGGCGCGGGGACAGCTTCCGGCGAACCTGCCGAATAATCCGACCTATCGGAAAACCAATCCCGCCGACGCTCCTATCATCCTGCTGGCGCTGACCTCCGACACCATGCCACTGGCGCGCATGTACGACGCCGCCGATTCCATCCTGGCGCAAAAAATCTCGCAGGTGGAAGGCGTGGGACAGGTGATCGTCGGCGGCGGCGCCAAGCCGGCGGTTCGGGTGCAAGCCAATCCGGCGCAACTTTCCGCCTACGGCATCGGCATGGACGAGGTGCGCAACGCGCTGAACCGCGCCAATGCCAACATACCCAAGGGCGAGTTCAGCGGTGACACCCGCACTTTCGCGATTGCCGCCGACGATCAGCTCAAGGTCGCCGACCAGTACAAGCCGCTGGTTGTCACCTATCGCAACGGCGCTCCGGTGCGGCTGGACCAGGTTTCCAACGTCTCCGATTCCGTGGAGGACATCCGCAACGCGGCGCTGTTCAACAGCAAACCGGCAGTGCTGATCATTATCTTCCGCCAGCCGGGCGCGAACATCATTGGCACCGTGGACCGCATTCGCGGACTGATCCCGCTGTTTCAGTCGTCGATTCCGGGCTCGATGAAACTCTCGGTGGTGAACGACCGCACCACGACCATTCGCACCTCGGTGCAGGATGTCGAAATCACGCTCTCCATTGCGGTCGCGCTGGTGGTGCTGGTCATCTTTTTGTTCCTGCGCAACGCGGCCGCAACCTTCATTCCCAGCGTCGCCGTTCCGCTCTCGTTGCTGGGCACCGTCGCGCTGATGTACCTGCTCCATTACAGCATCGACAATTTGTCGTTGATGGCGCTGACCATCGCCACCGGTTTCGTGGTTGACGACGCGATCGTCGTCATCGAAAACATCACGCGCTACATCGAGGCGGGCGAACATCCTGTGGCCGCCGCGTTCAAAGGCTCGCGCGAAATCGGCTTCACCGTGTTTTCCATGAGCACGTCGCTGGTGGCCGTCTTCATTCCCATCCTGCTGATGGGCGGAATTGTCGGGCGGCTGTTCCGGGAATTCGCCGTCGTGCTCAGCCTAGCGATCGCGGTGTCGTTGGTCGTTTCCCTCACGACGACGCCCATGCTCTGCGCCAAGTTCCTGAAGCCGGTGTCGGAGGTCAAACACGGGCGGCTCTACCGCATGAGCGAGGGGGCGTTCAAGTGGATGCACTCTACTTATGCCGGGGGGCTGCGCTGGGTGCTCCGCTATTCGGCGCTGATGCTGGTCATCATGCTCGGCACCATGGCGCTGGCCGTGTACCTCTACATCATCGTGCCCAAGGGATTTTTCCCGCAGCAGGATACCGGGCGCCTGATGGGCAGCATCCAGGCGTCGCAGGACATCTCCTTCGTCTCGCTGCGGCAGAAACAGCAACAGTTCAGCGACATCGTCCTCTCCGATCCCGAGGTGGACACGGTGGGTGCGTTCACCGGCGGGGGCGCCCGCAATACGGCGCGCTTCTTCATCCAGTTGAAGGGGAAGCGCAAAGCCAGCGCCGACCAGGTGATCGCCCGTCTCCGGCCCAAGCTCAGCCATATTCCCGGCGCCGCCCTGTTTCTGCAGCCGGTCCAGGATGTGCGCGTCGGCGGACGCATGAGCAACGCGCAGTATCAGTACACCTTGCAGGACGCTGACCTGGCGGAGCTGAATGAATGGGCGCCGCGGCTACTGCAGAAACTGCGCACCATGAATGAGCTGCGCGACGTCTCCAGCGACCAGCAGAACAAGGGGCTGGAACTGCACTTGACCATTGACCGCGACACAGCCGGCCGCCTCGGCGTCCAGCCGGCGCAGATTGACGAGTCGCTCTACGACGCTTTTGGCCAGCGCCAGGTTTCCACCATCTACCGCCAGCTCAATCAGTACCACGTCGTGATGGAGGTCGATCCGACCTTCCAGAACAATCCGGATGCGCTGAAGCAGATCTACGTGCATGCGGCCAACGGAAAGCTGGTTCCGCTGAGCGCGTTCTCACATTACGTAACCGGAAACACCGCGCTGACGGTGAATCACCAGTCCCAGTTTCCCTCCACCACCTTCTCCTTCAACCTGGCGCCCGGGGTTTCGCTCGGGCAGGCGGTGCGCGCCATCCAGGACGCGGAACGAACCATGCGTTTTCCCGGCAACATCATTGCCAGCTTTTCCGGCACGGCCGCGGCGTTCCAGGAATCTCTGAAGAACCAGCCGGTGCTAATCATGGCGGCGCTGTTCACCGTGTACATCGTGCTCGGGGTGCTTTACGAGAGCTACATGCACCCGATCACCATTCTGTCGACGCTGCCCTCGGCCGGTGTCGGTGCGCTGCTGGCGCTGCTGATATCGCACACCGACCTCACGATCATGGCGCTGATCGGCATCATCCTGCTGATCGGGATCGTCAAGAAAAATGCCATCATGATGATCGACTTTGCCCTCGAAGCCGAGCGCCGCGATCGCATGGAGCCGGAGCAGGCGATCTATGAAGCGTCGTTGCTGCGTTTCCGGCCCATCATGATGACGACGCTGGCGGCCCTGTTCGGCGCGTTGCCGCTGGCGCTGGCCGGCGGCGTCGGCTCCGAGCTTCGCCGTCCGCTGGGATTGACGATTGTCGGCGGGCTTATCGTGAGCCAGGCACTGACGTTGTTCACGACCCCGGTCATGTATTTGTACCTGGACCGGCTGCGGTGGAAGCTGATGCGCCGGGGCGGACGTAAGCCGCGGGAGTTGCGCGATGTAGCGGCGGATTTCAATCCGCCGGAGCCGCATGCTCCCTGACCTGCGCTTCTTTGAGTTCGTGAGTTTGTGGACCGACGAATTTCCGAGCAGCTTGTAAACAAAGGTAAAATCAGTGATTGGTGGAAACTTATCAGGTGGTAAAGCATCGAAGCAGTAAGCAGTCACTTACTTGGGCATCTTACTTCGCACTCAATCAGAAAGACTAATGACCTACAGAAATCATTTCCAGAACCGTTTCCGCAAGTTATCCGTGCTCGCTGTGTGCGTAATGGCGATTACCGCGGTTTGCCTGTTGACTGGTTGCAACAAGAACACCGCGCAAGCCGCCGGTCCTGGCGGGCCGGGAGGCCAGCGGCCGCCGGCGCCGGTTGTGGTCTCCACCGTGGAGCAGCGTGACATCCCCGTGCAGATCACGGCCATCGGCAACGTGGAGGCTTATCAGGCGGTGCAGATCCGCGCGCAGGTCAACGGTCAACTCCAGCGCGTGTTGTTCAAAGAAGGCGACGACGTTCGCAGGGGACAATTGCTCTTTCAACTGGACAAGGCCCCTTTTCAGGCTGCGCTCGCGCAGGCCGAAGGCAATCTGCAGCGCGACCAGGCAAATGCGGTGAATGCGGAGGCGCAGGCTGGGCGCTACACGGCATTGGAGAAGCAAGGAGTGATTTCGCGGGAGCAAGCTGACCAGATGCGCACCCAGGCGCAGGCGAACGCTTCTGCTGTCAATGCCGACAAGGCCGCCGTGGACGCTGCCAGGGTGCAACTTCGCTATACCGATATCCATGCGCCGATTGATGCCCGCGCGGGAGCGTTGCTGATCAATGTCGGCAACCTAATCAAGGCTAACGACACGCCGTTCCTGGTTCAGCTCAACCAGGTGCAACCTATCTATGTGACCTTCTCCATTCCCGAGACGCAGCTGCAGGCGGTGCGACAGTACTCTGCCGGCGGGCAGCTGAAGGTGCTCGCCTATCCCAAGGGCCAGACCAGCAATCCGGCGGAGGGCAAGCTGACGTTTATCGATAACGGCGTTGATCCCACCACCGGAACAGTCAAACTCAAGGCCACCTTTGTGAACAAAGACCGGCGCCTGTGGCCGGGCGAATTCGTGGACGTCGTGCTGAATCTTTCCATGCACAAGAACGCGATGGTTGTGCCTACCAAGGCGATTCAGACCGGGCAACAAGGGTCTTACGTATACGTGGTAGACCAGGAAAACACAGCGAAGCCGCAGCCGGTGCAGAGCACGGGCACGTTCCAGAACCTGACCCTGGTGGCCGGTGGGCTCACTCCCGGCCAGCGCGTTATCGTGGATGGACAGTTGCGCGTCGTTCCCAACGGTAAGGTAAATATTCAAAGCGTAGTCCCCGGCGCCGCCGCCGGGGCGCCGAACTCGTCCACCGCACAGCCAGCCTCCGGTGTGGCGCAGGCACCCTCGCCTGCGGGAGGAGGCAGCCAGTGAGTATTTCCGAGCTCTTTATCAAGCGGCCGATCATGACCACGCTGGTCATGGCCGCGATTTTGATATTCGGAATTTTTGCCTACACGCTGCTGCCCGTCAGCGATCTGCCGAACGTGGATTTCCCGACCATCCAGGTGATCGCGCAATTGCCCGGCGCCAGCCCGGAGACGATGGCGTCATCGGTGGCGACGCCGCTGGAAAAGCAGTTCTCCACCATCGCCGGCATCGATTCGATGACCTCGACGAATGCGTTGGGGGGCACCAACATCACGATCCAGTTCAACCTCAGCCGCAGCCTGGACGGCGCCGCGCTTGACGTGCAGTCCGCCATTTCCAAGGCGGCCAGCCAGCTGCCACCGGAGATGCCGACTCCGCCTTCGTTCCAGAAGGTGAATCCCGCCGACCAGCCCATCCTCTATCTCGCCGTCAGTTCGCCGACGCTGAAGCTGTCGGACGTGGATGAAGCCGCTGAAACCACCATGGCGCAGAACATCTCCATGGTGAATGGAGTGGCACAGGTTTCGGTGTTCGGCTCGCAGAAGTATGCCGTCCGCGTGCAAGTGGATCCGCGCGCGCTGGCGACGCGCCAGATTGGCATTGACGAGGTCGAAAACGCTCTCAAGGCCGGCAATACCAACACGCCGACCGGCACCATGTATGGCGGCGTGCACACCTTCACGCTGCTCTCCAACGGCCAGCTGCAGAACGCGGCGGGGTTCGGCCCCATGATCGTTGCTTATCGCAATGGTTCGCCGGTGCGCCTGAATGAGCTCGGGCGGGTGATTGACAGTGTTCAGGACGACAAGAGCGCGAGCTGGTACAACGGCAATCGCGCCGTCGTGCTGGCCATCCAGCGCCAGCCGGGCACCAATACCGTCGAGGTTGTCAACGGTGTCAAGAAGCTGCTCCCGCGATTGGAGCAACAGATTCCGGCTTCGGTTCGCATCGATACTTTGTACGACCGCTCCGAATCCATCCGCGCCTCGGTCAATGACGTCAAGTTCACGCTCCTGCTCACCGTCGCCCTGGTGGTGATGGTGATCTTCCTGTTCCTGCGCAACATCTCGGCCACCATTATTCCGTCGTTCGCCTTGCCCATGGCGATCATCGGCACCTTCTCCGTGATGTACCTGCTCGGCTATAGCGTGGACAACCTGTCGCTGATGGCGTTGACGCTATCGGTGGGATTTGTCGTGGACGACGCCATCGTCATGCTGGAAAACATCGTTCGCCACATGGAGATGGGCAAGAGCGCCATGCAGGCGGCCGTCGAGGGCTCCCGCGAGATCGGCTTCACCATTCTCTCCATGACCATTTCGCTGGCGGCGGTGTTTATCCCGCTGCTGTTCATGGGCGGCATCATCGGACGGCTGCTGCACGAGTTCGCGGTGACCATCGGAGTTGCCATCCTGGTGTCGGGCTTCGTTTCGCTGACCCTCACTCCGATGTTGTGCAGCCGCTTCCTCAAGCACCAGGAAGCGAGTCAGCACGGCCGCTTTTACCAGGCCACGGAGCGCGTCTTCGATGCCTGGTTGCGCGGATATGACTGGTCTCTGAAAAAGGTGCTGCGTCACAAGTTCGCGACCTTGATGGTCTCGTTCCTAGTGATTGCGCTCACCGCCGTACTGTTTATCCAGATCCGAACCGGCTTCCTGCCCGACGAAGATCAGGGCCTGGTGTTCGCCTTCACCGAGGCGCAGCAGGGAATTTCGTTCCGTGACATGTTCGACCTGCAGCAGAAGGCCACCAACATCGTTCGCCAGGACCCGAACGTGATGAACATCATCTCCTCGATGGGCGGCAATCCCTCCTTCGGCGGCTCGCTCAACCAGGGTCGCATGTTCTTCCGCCTTAAGGACAAGAAGGACCGGGTCCATCACGCCACCGCCATGGACGTAATCCAGGAGTTGCGCCCCAAGCTGGCGCAGCTACCCGGCATCAACGTGTTCCTGCAGATTCCCCCGACCATCCGTATCGGCGGCAGCCTGACCAAGTCGCAATACCAGTACGCCTTGCAGACGCCCGATTTGGCGGAACTTTATTCCACCGCACCCAAGCTGGAAGCCGCCCTGCGCAACCTTCCTTTGTTGCAGGACGTGACCAGCGACCTGCAGATCAAGAACCCGCAGCTAACCATCCAGGTGGATCGCGACAAGGCGTACGCACTGGGCGTCACTCCCGGCCAGGTCACCGACGCGCTTTATTCCGCTTACGGCACACGCCAGGTCAGCACCATCTACACTCCCAACAACGAGTACTACGTGATCGTGGAGCTGGAACCACAGTTCCAGAACAATCCTGCTGAGCTGTCGTGGCTCTACATTCGTTCCAACACAGGGAAGCTGGTGCCGCTCGACACCGTCTCCAAGCTGGTGCCGTCAGTCGGCCCACTGACAGTCAATCACCTGGGGCAGTTGCCGGCCGTAACCCTGAGCTTCAACCTGAAACCGGGCGTGGCGCTGGGCGATGCCACTCGCGCGGTGCAGGAGCAGGCGCAGAAGATTCTCCCCGGCGATATTGTTGGGACTTTCCAGGGTACGGCGCAGGCTTTCCAGCAGTCATTCACCGGGATGGGGCTGCTGCTGGTGGCAGCGATCCTGGTGATTTACATCATCCTCGGCGTTCTCTACGAGAGCTTCGTTCACCCCATCACGATTCTTTCCGGACTACCCTCCGCCGGTGTGGGCGCGCTGCTGACGCTGATTCTGTTCCACCAGGAATTGAACCTGTATTCCTTCGTTGGCATCATCATGCTGATCGGCATCGTGAAAAAGAACGCCATCATGATGATTGATTTCGCGCTCGAGGCCGAGCGCAAGGAAGGGAAGTCGCCGGAAGATTCCATTTACCAGGGAGCGCTGGTCCGTTTCCGCCCCATCATGATGACGACGATGGCGGCCCTGATGGGTACGCTGCCGATCGCCGTCGGTTTCGGCTCCGGAGCCGACTCGCGTCGCGGTCTCGGACTGGCGGTCGTCGGCGGATTGCTCTTCTCGCAACTGGTGACGCTCTACATCACGCCCGTGTATTACGTCTATCTCGATCGCTTGCAGCGGCGCTTTGAGGAGTGGCGCGACCGCCGCAAAGCTCGTGCTGTCCCTGAACTGGACGAAGCGACGCTGCTAGGACATCACGACTGAGTAGAGGCGGCGCGATCAGGCGGGAACCTTTACCGAAATCAACTCGGGCCTGCAGCGTGGATTGGTCATGGCTTTGACCAGGTCCTCGGCGGCGAATTTTCCCATTGGCAATGCCTGCTTACGGTTGGTGGTTGTCTGGATCGGGATCTGACCGCTGCGTTTGACGTATTCCGCCGCCCGATTGCCGCCGCGGTTCAGTTTCACCAGGAACTTGATATTTTCCATCGGTTGTAAGTTTCCCTTCGTCGTCGTTAAGTGGCTAGTGGTCAGTGGCTAGTAGTTAGAGTCAGTGGTCAATAGTCTGTACTTTTCCCAGCCACTAGCCACTAACAGCGCCCACTTACTCAGTTCACATGGTTCGGGCCGGTGCGAAGTTCGACATTTTCGAAGTCCGAGGGGTCGTTCTCAAGCACACCCAGTTCTCGCAGAATGCGGATCGTATTCTTCGCCGGCCCCTCAAACAGCCAACTGCAATCGCGCGTATTGGAGTGAAATGTGCATGCGCCGCCCCGGTACACCAGTTCGCACCGGATAAAGAGACAATTCACGTACATGTTCCCGTCGAGAACGACGCGCTGACTGGTGATCGTCTTTCCTTGAAGGATGCTCATTCGACCCCTCCCGAAGATAAGGTTCCGACGTCAGCAACGGGCGGCTGTCTTGCTTTGAACTACCCTTAAGGTGTTAGCAGTCATCCTACGCCTTTTGTGCGTGCCAAGAGTGTTGAATCTTGCGCACCGCAAGAGGCAAGTGTTCCAGCATCCTCAAGAAGCCGTCCGACCTGTAAGATGGAGCGCCAAGCCGGCGAGCTTTCGGCAGGGAGGATATGATGTCAGAACGCAACGGCGATAAGTCAAGATTTGGCCGTGAACGCAGGAAGAAAATTCTTCGGCGAAAACTCAATCGCGAATTGTCCCAGCACTTGGGCGCGCCTGAGTCGCGTCCAACCGCGCCTCAGAAAAAGCAAGCACGTCCGCAAACCCAAGCCTGAGCTGTGGCGCTTACCAGCGGGGCTCGCCGCGCTGCCGGGCATGCCCGCGGTAGTCGTCGCTGCTGCCGCCCCCGCCGCCGCCGCGGCCGCCACGGAAACCGCCCGGGCGTTCGCTTTTCGGCCGTGCTTCGTTGACCGTGAGCGGCCGGCCATCGGCATCCTTGCCATTCAAGGCCAGGATGGCGGCGTCGGCTTCGCTATTGTTCGGCATTTCGACAAAGCCGAAGCCACGCGACCGTCCGGTATCGCGGTCGTTGACCACGGTCGCGCTCTCGACTACGCCGTGAGGACTGAACCACTTGCGCAGATCTTCTTCGGTTGTCTTAAACGAAAAGTTTCCAACAAAAATCTTCTTCATGTTTGTTCCTTCTGCACTTCATTTACTGGGAAGACGTTGTATGCACGACCTGCCAACATCGGGCGCGAAAATCGCTTTGCAGGGAGGGCACCAGGCGGCCTCGGTACATTAACCATAACATAGCCGCAGCGAGAAAAGGCGATTGAAGGCCGGCAGGAGGCGGATTCCTCGGCTCTCCTGATTTAGGAATGAACGCTGCGCCGCGCTCTAAGGGCAGCGTGATTTGCGCAGAATGGCTACAAAGACTACTATCGGTGGCGATGAAGGCCATGCGTAATTCGGAGTCGGAACCCATCAAGTCCCCGTCCAAGGTCAAAGGGCCGATTCGGTGTCACAAGTGCCAGTTGATGTGCCGTGATGCCGAGCACTATCTCGCCCACGCCTGTAAGCCCGCATCCTCTCCCGACTGTTCGCCGTATCCTTCCCTCGCCTCCCTCCGAGACCGGAGCTAGCAAAACTCGCTGCCGGACATCCGGTGCCGGGTCTGCAAGTGCATGGCGCGACTCGCCTTCCGATCAGGAGTTAGAATAATCAGCAGATGTCTCCTCGCGCCATCGTTCGCGAAGCGCTGCGCGCTCTGTTCCGCAACAAGATGCGCAGCACGCTCACCGTGCTCGGCATCACCATTGGTATCGGCGCGGTCATTTGCGTCGTTGCCATCGGCCAGGCGGGATCGGCGCAGGTGCAGGAGCAGCTCAACAATCTGGGCGACAACTTCGTTTGGATCGAAGCCGGTTCGCGCGCTCCCAACGGTATCCGCACCGGCAGCCATGGCACCAAGACCCTGATGCAGAGCGATGTGGAAGCCATCGTGCGCCAGGTGCCGCTGATCAAGCTGGCTTCGCCCAACGTCGATTCCCGCATTCAAATCATCTACGGCAACAAGAACTGGAACACGGGTTATCGCGGCGTTGCGCCGGAGTGGTTCACCATCAAGCGTTGGGGACTTTCCGTGGGCGCGCCCTTCACGCAGGCCGATGTGGACCGCGCCAGCGACGTTTGCGTGATCGGTGAAACCGTGCGCCAGCAGCTTTTCGAAGCCGAGAACCCGATCGGCAAAGTGATCCGCGTGAACAGTCTTCCGTGCCAGGTGATGGGCGTGCTGGTTGCCCGCGGGCAGACTTCCTTCGGCCAGGACCAGGACGACACCATCATCATGCCGTACACCACGGCGCAAAAAAAATTGAAGGGTAACAACTGGCTGGACGACATCGTCTGCTCCGCGGTATCACCGGACGCCATTAATCCCGCGATCCAGCAGATCACGGCCCTGTTGCGCGAGCGCCATCACATCCGTGCCGGCCAGGACGACGACTTCAACATCCGCCGGCCCGATGAGTTCATCAACGCGCAGTTGGAAGCCCGGCGCACATTCTCGCTCCTGCTGATCAGCATCGCCTGCGTCTCCCTGCTGGTGGGAGGCATCGGCATCATGAACGTCATGCTCGTCTCCGTCACCGAGCGCACCCGCGAAATTGGCGTGCGCATGTCCATCGGCGCCACCGATGGCGACGTCGCCAAGCAGTTCCTCGGGGAAGCCGTGATCCTCAGCCTGTTTGGTGGAGTGTTGGGGGTGGGGTTCGGCGTGGCCGGTTCGTTCCTGGTCGGGCAAGCGCTGCGCTGGCCGATGGAGATCCCCCCGCAGGCCATCGGCATCGCCGCCATTTTTGCGGTCGCCGTGGGCGTATTCTTCGGCTTCTATCCCGCCCGCAAGGCCTCCAAGCTCGACCCCATCGAAGCTCTGCGCTACGAATAAGCGCCCTCTCCCCCCGCACACTGCCCTGTGTCGGACCGCACATTTCCAAGTGCGTCACATCACGGTAGATGGCTTCCGGCAGCGATAGTTTCACGTTGAAGACCCAGGCCTGGCCGCCCGGTCCCCCGACGCTGTCCAGAGGCCCTGAGGGAGGAATTGATGAATTCATTAGTCCTTGTCTTCGCCGCATTATTAATTTTCGCAATGGCGTACCGGTTCTACGGGATATTCCTTGCGGACAAGGTTCTTCAGCTGAATGGCAGAGCGACACCGGCCAACTATATGGCCGATGGCGTGGACTACCACAAAACCAACAAATACGTACTGTTCGGACACCACTTCGCTGCCATAGCGGCCGCTGGCCCGCTGCTCGGCCCGGTGCTGGCCGCGCAATTTGGCTACCTCCCCGGTGCGCTGTGGATCCTGATCGGGTGCGTGGTGGCGGGCGCGGTTCACGACATGGTGGTGTTGTTCGCCTCGGTGAGGCATAAGGGCAGAAGCCTCTCGATGATCGCCGAAACCGAGGTCGGAAAAGTCGCCGGCATGGTGGCGCACTTCGCGTTCCTGTTCATTCTGATCCTGACGCTGGCCGGATTGTCCATCGCCGTGGTCAACGCGCTGTTTTCGAGCGCCTGGGGCGCGTTCGTGGTCTTCTGCACGCTTCCGATCGCGCTGCTGATGGGATATTGGCTCTACGGCTTCCGAAAGGGTGACGTACTTGGCGCCAGCATTCTCGGCGTGGTGCTGCTCTTCGCTGCTGTCATAACAGGACCCTATGTCGCCGCGAGTCCCGCTTTGTCGAAGCTGTTCATGCTTTCCAAGCACCAACTGGCGATCGTGATTCCGCTCTACGGGTTCGTGGCATCGGTGTTGCCCGTTTGGGTGCTGCTGTGCCCGCGGGATTACCTGTCCACTTACCTGAAAGTCGGCACCATCGCGGCACTGACCCTGGGCATCTTCTTTGTCCACCCAACGCTTCAGATGCCGGCGCTAACGCCTTATATCCACGGTGGCGGGCCGGTAGTACCGGGCAAGGTGTTTCCGTTCGTCTTCATCATCATCGCGTGCGGCGCGCTGTCGGGATTTCACGCCATCATCGGCAGCGGCACTACGCCGAAGATGGTCGCCAATGAAAGAGAAATCCTGTTCATCGGCTACGGTGCGATGCTGCTGGAAGGCTTCGTGGCCATCATGGCGCTGATCGCGGCCTGCGTGCTGGTCCCCGCCGACTACTTCGCGATTAACTCGGCTCCGGCCGCGTTCGCCAAGCTTCACCTCTTGCCGGTGAACTTGCCAACGCTTTCGAAGGAGGTCGGTGAAACCATACAAGGTCGCCCGGGTGGCGCCGTCTCCCTGGCCGTCGGCATGTCTTACGTGTTCTCGTCAGTGCCTGGAATGAAGCACCTGATGTCTTACTGGTATCACTTCTGCATCATGTTCGAGGCGGTGTTTATTCTGACCGCCGTCGACACCGGCACGCGCGTCGGACGCTTCCTGCTGCAGGAGCTGCTCGGGAAGGTGTTCCCGAAGATGCTGGAAAAGAAGTGGTGGCCGGGCATCGTTCTTACCAGCTTGCTGTTTACCGGCTCCTGGGGTTACCTGGTGTACACCGGCGATATTGCGACCATCTGGCCGCTGTTCGGCATGAGCAATCAATTGCTGGCCTCCAGTGCCCTGATCATCTGCACGACCATGCTGATCCGCACCGGCAAAAAGAAGTACGCCTGGGTCACGGGCGTGCCCGGTGTCTGCATGGCGTTCATCACCATGTATGCCGGGTACCTGAACGTGGTGGACAACTTCCTGCCCAAGAAGTTGTACCTGCTGGTGGGCTTTTCTATCGCGGTGATGGTACTGATGGTCATCCTCTTTGTCGCCACCTTCAAACGGTGGATCGAACTGCTGCAGCGCAAGCAACCGCTGCTGATCCCAGAGTTCGATACGCCCATATACCTGGAGCCTGCGAAACAACAGGCCAAGATGACAGAGGAAGCCGAGTTGGTCGGAACACGCTAGAAGTTAACTTCTTCGGTCCAGGGCCCCGGCGCCATCGCCGGGGCTGTTTTTTGACCGATTGCAATCGGCAATCGCCGGCTGCTGCGGCGAGTTACTATCACTGTGATCCTTGTGTCCGGTAGGTGATTGAGTTGAGCATTTTGAAAATTGCTATTTATGGCGTGGGTGGTGTGGGCGGCTACTTCGGCGCTGTCCTGGCGCGCGCCGGCGACTCCGTTTCCATGGTTGCGCGCGGCGAGCACCTGAAAGCCATCCGCGCCGGCGGCCTGCGCATTCAGACCCCCAAGGAAGAGTTCACTATCAAACCCGCCGCCGCCAGCGACAATCCCGCCGATATTGGTCCGGTGGACAGTGTCATCGTCGGGGTCAAAGCCTGGCAGGTTCCCGACGCAGCGCGAGCGATGCGGCCCTTGCTGAAATCCGGCACGCGCGTGGTGCCGCTTCAGAATGGCGTCGAGGCGGTAGACCAGCTGGTCGAAGTTCTCGGGCGCGAGCACGTCCTCGGCGGCCTGTGCCGCGTGATCGCTTCCATCGCTGCGCCTGGCGTAATCAAAATTGGCGGGCTGGAACCGGCGGTGGTGCTGGGAGAAGTTGACGGCAGCGCCCTGAACGGGAACGCGAAAGCTCTTCTCGATGCCTTGCATGCTGCGGGCGTGAACGTGAAGGCAACTCCCGACATCCAGGCGGCGCTCTGGGAGAAGCTGCTGTTCATCTCTTCCATCAGCGGTGTCGGCGCGGTGTCGCGCGCCACTGCGGGCGAAATGCGCCAGGTGCGGCCTACGCGTGAACTGGTTCAGCGCATGATGGAAGAAGTGGCGGCGGTGGCGCGCAAGCGCGGGGTGCGCCTCGCCGACGACATTGTTGCGCGCAACCTGGCGTTCATCGACAGCATACCCGGCGAAGGCACCGCCTCCATGCAGCGCGATATCGTGAACGGGCGTCCGTCAGAACTGGAGGCAATTGTCGGCAGCGTTGTGCGCCTGGGCCGCGCCGCCGCTGTTGCCGTTCCCGCCATGGAATTCACCTACGCCGCGCTCCTGCCCCAGGAAATCCGCGCTCGCGGCAAGTGATTTCAGATTCAGTAGCTCACGATCTCCACCAAGGTTCCTCGGGGAACCTTGGTGGAAACTCAAATCGGCTACTTCGGCCGGTTGGATGCTACCTGTAACTGGTTATCCACCGAGAACACGTCGGGCACGCTCTTCGCCTGTATCTCCGCCACATGCTTGTCAGCATCGTTGTCCACTACGCCGACCAGGGTAACGTGACCGCCCTTCACAATGATGTGAATGCTCGGCACGGCGCCCCAGGAATACCTGCTCAGCCCGTCGTAGCCGAAGATGGCGCGGTACTCCTGCCGGCGGATCCGGTCATCCATCGGCGATGGCGGCAGCACCTCGATGTTGTTGATCACTTTCTGCACGCCCTCGATGTGCTTTACCGCTGACTCGGCATCAGACTTCGTGGCGCCATTCACCACTTGCCCCAACAGGGTAACCGTATACCCGTTCACCTGGAATGCCAGGTTGTCCCACACGCTGTAGTAGGGCAGCATCAGCAACTCGTGCATGACCTCGCGGCTGACCCGCGCACTCGGGTCATTCCCTCCAAGTCTCTGCCGTTCCGACGGCAAGGCTGTTGTCTGGGCGACAACAGTGGCGGTGAACAGTCCTAGCACCAATAGCAGCAGACACACTCGTTTCATGCCTTTACCTCCCGCAACTTACGATGCGGCTCGAAGTTGCCGTGCTTACCCGGAAGGATAGTTTTTCCAGGCGTGGCGCAGATTCGAGGTGGAAACGGGCTTTCCGGAGTTGCTGCGCGCCAGCCCAGACGCGAGCTGGTGGACGCGCTGCTCCAGTTGGCGTTGGCGGATGAAGTCAGGAGAGCCGCGGTGCATCATCTCGTGCCGCACCCAGTCCAACGCTTCCAGCACTTCGCGCATGGATCTTGATCGTTGCACGCGCCTGGAATTGTAGCGCTTCGCCCGGCGTACTTTACTTCAGCAGGACCCAGCGTCCGCCACCGGTGGCAATCACCACCAGGTTCATGATGACGAGCATCAGGTCGTAGTGCCAGCCGGATGCATTTTTTCCCCAGAAGCCGGTGTGCCAGAGAAAGATCTTTTTGTGGATGGCGCCGAGCATGACCAGGATCAAGCCCAGCGCCGCGAGTTGCGCGAGCACGCCAAAGGCGACGCCGAGTCCTCCGGCCAGTTCTGCCAAGCCGAGGAAGAGCGTGAAGCCCTTGCTCATGCCGATGCTTTTGCCGCGGCCCTCGGGATCCTTGGCGTGGCTCCATCCGCTGGTAATAAAGATGGAAGCAATCATCAGACGCAACAGCAGCAGTGCGGCATCGGCGTACTCTGGCGGGAGCCGGAACATCCACCCTCCTTCGGTTCCTGACTTCTGGAGCAATTAATCAGGAGCAGGCACGAACTGGTAACCGAGGCCGCGGATGGTGATCAGGTGCCGCGGCTTGGCCGGGTCTTTCTCAATGTAACGGCGCAAGCGGACGATGAAATTGTCGATGGCGCGGGTTTCGGTGTCTTCCGCCAGGTTCCAGACATTTTCCAGCATTGCCTTGCGCGAAACCGGACGGCCGCTGTTCCGGATCAGGTAGCGGAGCAGGTCGGTTTCCATCATGGTGAGCTGGAAGACCTGTTTGCCCGACCGGATCTGAAGCTTGCCGAAATCGAAGGTATTGTGGCCGAAAGTGAACACGTCGGGCTCGCGCGACACGCGGCTGCCCGGGGCTTTGTCATTGCCGCCCTGCAGCCAGTCCTTGCGGCGCAACAGGCTGCGGATACGGGCCAGCAGGATGTCGAGGTTGAAGGGCTTGGGCAGGTAATCGTCGGCGCCTGCTTCAAAGCCCTTGAGCACGTCTTCCGGGCGGCCGCGCGCGGTAAGCATGAGCAGTGGAACGTAGAGCTCGGCATCGCGCAGCTCGCGCGCAACCTCGAAGCCGTCCTTGCCGGGGAGCATGATGTCGAGCACGACGAGGTCAAAGTTCTTTTTGTCCTGCAGCAGGAACTGCAGCGCGTCTTCGCCGGTTGGGGCGAGGTCAACCTGGTGCTCTTCGGCTTGCAGGTTGAAGCGCAAGCCTTGGGCCAGGTGCGGTTCGTCCTCGACAATGAGTATCCGGCTCATGTGCGATAGACCCTCGGGAGGCGGACGCTGAAGGTGCTGCCGCGGCCCTCGCCCGGGCTCTCGGCCATCACTTCTCCGCCGTGACGCTTGATGATGGAGCGGACAATGAACAGTCCCAGCCCGGTGCCGCGGACCGAACTGGTGATCTTAGCCGGGATGCGATAAAAGCGCTTGAATATCCGCTTCAGCTCGGAGCGCGGAATGCCGACGCCGTTGTCGCGAACGCGCAGGAGCGCGCTATCGATATCGGGGGTGAGCAAGTCCACGACAATGTTTTTTTCCGCCGGTGTGTACTTGACCGCGTTGTCCAACAAGTTGGCCACCGCGGTGCGCAGTTCCTCGCGATTGCCGATGACGACGATGCCGTCGGCGGAACCCTGGTGCAGCACCAGGACGCCGGGCTCGAGGTGATGGCGAAGCGCCGCCAATTCGACCGCGTCTTTCACCACCGCGGCAAAATCGACCTCCTCGCGATGGCGCTCGTCGCTGACACCATGCCGCGCCTCGCCCGCCTTGAGCACCTGCTCGACGGTGCCCAGCAGACGGTCGGTGTCCTCCAGCATGATGCGGTAGAAATCGCGGCGTTCCGTGTCGGCCAACTCGCGGCGCTGCAGGGTCTGCAAGTACAGGCGGATCGAGGTCACCGGAGTTTTCAACTCATGGGTGACGGCGTTGAGAAAACTGTCCTGCTGCTCGTTGCGGCGAATTTCGCGAACCAGAAAAACGGTGTTCAGCACCACGCCGGCGATAATGAAGGCGAAAAAGATGATGCCGAGGACGAGCGCTCCGACCTCGCGCCACTTGAGAACGATCCAGCTGACGTTGAGCGCGATGGCGACGCCGATCAGACAGGCGCCCAAAGTGATGAAGAAAGCGATCGTCTTGGTGCGGCTGGCGATGCGCATCGGCGGTGAATATTCTACGCGATGGTCGCATCGCGTTCACGCCGGCTGGCGCTCACCAGGCACTTCAACTTCTGGAGACAGCATTTGTCAGTTGCCGGAAGCGGCCTGGACCAGGTCGGCACTGACTGGAACTTCGACCGACGATTGCGGAACGGCAGGCGTTTCCGGTTGCTGAGCTGCAAACTTGGGCGTCTTCACGTCCCAGGCGAGGCCGAGCCGGCGCAGCACCTGGATGCCATACCAGTTGATGTCGAACTCGTACCACGCCAGCCCGTGCCGCGCGGATTGCGGATGGGCGTGGTGGTTGTTGTGCCAGCCCTCGCCCCAGGTGAAGAGTGCGACCCAGAAATTGTTGGTGGAATCATCGCCGGTGGGGAAGCGCTGCGGGCCCCACATGTGGGTAGCGGAATTCACGAAAAACGTGGCGTGAACGCCGACGACGGTGCGCAGGAAAATTCCCCAAAGCAGGCACGACCATCCCACCGCCCATCCGAAGGCCAAGCCGCCGATGACAAAGGTGAAGACAGCAAGCGCAGCGAGTGGTACCCAGTGCCACTTGCTGATCCAGAGGTGAAACTTGTCCTTGCGAAGGTCGGGAACATACGCCAGTAGCTCGGTAGTCCGGTTGTGATTGGCTTCGCCGGTGATCACCCAGCCGATGTGCGCCCAGAATCCGCCTTCGCGCGGGGAGTGCGGGTCGCCTTCCTTGTCGGACCGCTGGTGATGCAGGCGGTGCGTGGAGACCCAGCCGATGGGCCCGCCTTGCAAGCTGATGGAGGCACACGCGGTGAGGAAATATTCCACCCACTTCGGACATTTGTATCCGCGGTGCGTGAGCAGGCGGTGATAGCCCATGCCGATGCCCAGGCTTCCTGAAACCCACCAGAGAAAGACTGCCCACGCCAGCCCCTGCCAGGTAAAGAAGAAGAAGGCCGCGATCGCCCCGACATGAACCAAGCCAAGAAAAAATGCGATGGTGAAATTAAGGGGTTGCGTGAAGGTGCGATCACGCGCGGTGATTCTCATGTGGGTCTCCTAGTCACCGGATGTGACCGGGGCCAGCTGTTCTTCAAGCAACGGGGTTTCAACGGGAATAGTGGCGAGTGGCCGGGAAGGCGCGTCGGTCATGAACCGCGGGAGCTTAACGTCCCATGCCAGGCCGAGAGCGCGCAGAGCGCAAATGCCGTACCAGTTCATGTCGAACTCGTACCAAGCCAGGCCATGGCGCGCCGACTGGGCGTGCGCGTGATGGTTATTGTGCCAGCCTTCTCCGAAGGTCAGCACGGCAACCCAGAAACTGTTGCGCGAGGTGTCGCCGGTGAGAAAGCGCTGGCGTCCCCACATGTGGGTTGCCGAGTTCACCAGCCAAGTGGCGTGCAGGCCGATGGTGGTGCGGAAGAAAACGCCCCAAAGCATGCAGCTCCAGCCGCCGAAGGCGAGCAGGGCCAGGCCGACGACTACCTGCGGCATCCAGTGCCATTGGCTGATCCAGACGTGAAACTTGTCTTTGCGGAGGTCGGGAACGTAGGGAAGCACTTCGCTGGAGTTGTTGTGAATGGCGCGGCCGGTGATGATCCAGCCCATGTGCGACCAGAAGCCGCCGTCGCGAGGGGAGTGGGGATCGCCATCATGATCGGAGTTCTGATGGTGAACGCGGTGCGTTGCCACCCAGAACATCGGTCCGCCTTCCAGCGCCAGCGCTCCGCAAAGGGTCAAGAAATATTCCACCCACTTGGGGCACTTGTAGCCCCGGTGGGTGAGCAGGCGATGGTAGCCCATGCCGATGCCGAGGCTTCCCGAGATCCACCAAAGGATGGCCGCGGCCAGCACTCCCTTCCAGGTGAACAGGAACAGGGCGGCGACGGCGCCGATGTGGTACATCAACATGAAGAACGTGGTCAGCGGACTAATGGATTCGCGAAACGTGCGGTCTCGCGCAGCAATGCGCATGAATGCCATCCTGAGATGATTTGGGAAAACGCCCCACACTTAAGGTAGCAGCCGAGGAGGGCAGGGTTTGTAATACTTGTGTAATCTCTGGGCGGGACTCGAAGCGGGCAGATGGTGTTTTGGATTGCGAAATTGGCGAATTGGGGAATTGATGTCGAACTGCCCGTTTTAATGCCGCAGTTCCGCAATCACGGAAGCCTGGCGGGGCTGCGCTACCTGCCCCGGGCAATAATCATGGTCAAATCATCGTGGCAGTCGCCGAAGCGGAACTCTTCCACCACCTTCTCCACTTTCTCAAGCAGGCATGCCACCTCAAGGTGGCGATTTATTCGGATGGTGCGAAGCAGGCGGGCTTCGCCAAACTCCTGGTCATGAATGCCCCTGGTCTCGGTGATGCCGTCGGTGTAGATGGTCAGAATGTCGCCGGGCGCAATCGTGGTTTCGCCGACCGCGCCCTCCCAGCCAGGAAACACACCGAGCACGGTGGCGGTTGGTTCCAACCGCTCCACCGCGCCGTGGTGGCGCAGCAACAGGGGCGGATTGTGCCCGCAATTGACGTATCGCAACACGCGTCCCTGGTCCCGGTAGCAGCCGAGAAATGCCGTGACATAGCGCTGGCTCTCGGTGTGCCTGTGAAGATGGCGATTGACGGAGGCGAGCAGGCGGAGGGGATCTCGCGAGCCGGAAGCGCACTGTGCCTGCAGACTGCCGTGCAGGTTGGCCATCAGCAAAGCCCCTGCGACGCCCTTGCCAGAGACGTCAGCCACCACCAAGCCGACGTCTCCAGGCGCAAACGGCAGGAAATCATAATAATCGCCGCCCACCGTCCTGGCCTGGATGCAGTGTCCGCTGTAGTCCAGCGTTTGCAACCATGGCTTTTGCTGGGGAAAGAGCCGGTTCTGCACCGCTCGTGCGCGGTCGATCTCCCGAGGCAGGCGTTGCTCAGGCGTCAGTTCCAGAGACTCCAGCTTCCAGATGTTGACGTCGGGGGCAAGACACTTCAGCCCGGCTTGGTCGGCCACTGATCCTGAGCCAACCCAGACCACCTGGAACGGCGCCTTGCGTTCCTGCCAGTGAATCGTGAAGATCTCGCCGGGATTGACCCTGGCGGTGAGGCCGCCAAGACGCACACCGGAGATAGACAAATCCAAGGTGTGGGGAAGCTGTATCGCGGCGTCGTTGCCCGGTCGGCAAAGGCGCACCGTGTATTCGACACGAAAGCGCTGGTCGCCGCGTTCGATTCGCTTGTGAATCTCAAGAACGGAGTTCCGGAAGCGCTCGATGCGCCTGGCGCTGTCGAGCACGGCGCGACACTCGTTCTCGCTGGCGAAGGGTCCAAGCTCGAGTGGTCGGTCCGCAAGCGGGGAAGGTCCGGCGCTGGAGCTCTCGATCAAGTACCACTGGAACTTCTCCGGCGCCACGCGCTCCGGCTCGCGCACGCTGCTACCCGTAGGCATAGCCGCTCCCGTCAGCCCTCAGGCTAGCATTGCGCACGCCGTGCGGGGGGAATGGAGCCAGACAAGAAAACGCCGCGTAACCATAGTGGGAGCAGGTGCCAAAAAAGTTTCGGGCTTAGGCCTCAGAGAATGGACACTATTATTTCGTGTTGAGGCCACGTCGCGGCATTCTGCGGTAACGGGCCAAGGCCTCTTCGATGATCGGATAGGCCTTGTGGGCGGGCTGGATGGTGTCGACCTCAACCGCCTTGCCTTCCAGCTGCTTGTAGTCCTGGAAGAAGCGGCGGACCATGACCAGCCGGTGCGGCGGCATCTCCTCGGCCTCATGGTAGGCGCTGAATTCAGGATCGTTGACGGCGACCGCAATTACCTTGTGGTCGAGCTTGCCGGAATCCACCATGGTCATCACGCCGATGGCGCGGGCGGCGATCAGCGTCAGGGGAGCGACGCTTTCCTGGCAGAGCACTAGAACGTCGAGCGGATCGTCGTCCTCAGCCAGGGTTTGCGGAATGAACCCATAATTTGCGGGATAATACACGGCGGAGTAGAGCACGCGGTCCATTTTGATCAGGCCGCTCACCTTGTCAAGTTCATATTTGACATTGGAACCGAGCGGGATTTCGATGACCGCGTAGAATTCCTGCGGCAGATGCTCACCCGGACTGATGTCGTGCCATGCGTGCGCCACGGTTCTTTCGTGCTTCGACGGAAGGTTGGATGCAACAGGGTTTCGCGTGGGAGCACAAATCGGGCTGGGCCAGGCGCAGCGCGGGAGCCGGTTTCCAGTAAGATTGATATCCAAGCGGGGTTCTGGTAAAAACCGTGCGAGAAAGTGGAGGTGCGTATGCGGCGAACATTACTCCCGTCGGTTCTTATAGTCTTGTGTATTTCATTGTTGCTGGCGTGCGCGAAGAAACCGGCTGAGCCGGCGACCACGGAGGGAGGGCCGTCTGCGAGTGGAACGACTGCTGCAGGAGGCGCATCGGGTGCGGCGGGTGGCATGGCCGCAGGCGCTAAAACGGCCGCAACCGGAACCATAGCAAAGCCATCGGCGGCCGAGAGCCTGGTGGTCCCGGCAGGCCAGCACATCGTGGTGCGGCTGAGCCAGGCGGTCGGATCCAAGATCAGCAGCCCCGGACAGGCGTTTGCGGCGACGGTGTCGCAGCCGATTGAGATCAATGGCAAGGTCGTGATCCCGACGGGCGCCGAAGCGAGCGGAACGGTCGCGGAAGCGGTGCCGCTGGGCCGGTTTAAAGGCGGCGCGCGGCTGCGGCTGGCGCTGAATACATTGAAGGTTGGCGGTAACAGTTACAACATTCAGACGGCGGCAGTGACCGAAGCCACCAAGGGCAAGGGTAAACGCACCGCAGTTGCTGTCGGCGGAGGCGCTGGACTGGGCGCGATCATTGGCGGGCTGGCGGGTGGCGGCAAGGGTGCTGCGATCGGCGTGTTGGCGGGCGCGGGCGCGGGCACGGCGGGCGCGGCCTTCACCGGCAACAAGGACATCGTGCTGCCTTCGGAATCGGCGCTCAGCTTCAAGTTGCTGCAGCCGCTTCAACTCAAGTAGAGCGCGTAGGGGTGGAGTCCGGGCTGAGGAGTCAGGGCGGATTCGTTCATGTCAGATTTCGATTTCTCGAAGTTTTCCTGGCTCACCTTCGATTGCTACGGCACCCTGATCGATTGGGACGCCGGTATCCTTTCCTCGATCCGCCCGATCCTGGCGGTGCATGGGCGCAACCTGAGCGATACCGGCATTCTCGAATTGTTTGCCAACATCGAGCGGGTGGAGGAGGCGGGTGAATACCGTACATACCGGCAGATCCTTGAGACGGTGATCGCAAAGATGGCGGCTCGGTTGGTGTTTTCCATCAGCGGGGAGGAGATGCGCTCCTTGCCCGATGCGCTGGGCAATTGGGCGCCGTTTCCCGATACGGTGGAGGCGCTGCGAAAGCTGAAGCAGCGTTACAAGCTGGCGGTAATCTCCAACACCGATGATGATTTGTTCGCCCGCACCGCCGTCCACCTGGAGGTTCCGTTCGATGCCGTGATCACGGCGCAGCAGGCGCGAAGCTACAAACCATCGTTGAACAACTTTCGTCTTGCCCTGCAACGGTTGGGCGTGGGCCGAGAGCAGGTTTTACACGTTGCGCAGAGCTTGTATCATGACGTCGCTCCGGCCAACGAGCTGGGGATTGCGAGCGTGTGGGTGAACCGGCACCAGCGCCCAGGGGCATCGGGCGGAACGCCAGGTGGCGCTAAGCCTGATCTGGTGGTAGGCGACATGATGACACTGGCCTCGATGGTGGCCTAGATGGTGAATGTGATCAGCCAGGAACTGCTCGACATTCTCGCCTGCCCTGTCTGCAAGACGCATTTGCGGCTGACTGAGGCGGTCAGGCTGCAGTGCGACAACTGCCACCTTTCCTACCCCATTCGGGACGGAATTCCTATCCTGCTGCAGGAAGAAGCCGAAGTGACATAAATTTGCACTACCAACGGTGCGAGCGGTCGGATTCGGCGACGTGTTTTCCCAACAGCGAACAAGATTTGTCCTTTGGCCGGCTCAAAGGGAGACGGCGAGTGCTTCCCCATGCAACAAAACAATACTGGCAAACTGTTTATTTGTAATAGTTTGCATGAAGGTTAAGCATCCGAAGGCGGGTCTGCACAACATTTGGTCTCAAAATTGCTTGCAACTAAGAGTGGGGACGCGGAGTCTAATTCATTAGGTAAGGGTTAGCACTGTTAGAGAGGGTGAGGAACCCAGCTTCAGGGTCGGAGGTGATCCATGATGGCTGAAAAGTTTTCAAGCGGTGAATTGGCAGCCCTACGGAATGAATTGCTGCAAAGCAGCGTGGATTCCTGGGACGCTGCGCGCGTACTCCAGATTTTCCTGGCCGGACGAGGCTACGGGGTCTCGCCCGAGGCAGCGCTCGATGCCGCCAGCAGAGTGGAAGGCGCGGGCTGTTCGCTGGCTGTGATCCAGAAGGAGTTGGAAGGGATCGCGCTCGTGATGTAAGTCTTTTCGGCGCGGAAGGTGACGCCGCGTCGAGTTAAAGATTCGCCGGAACTCAGGCGAAGTACAAGAGAGACCAGGCCGGACCAAACAGTCCGGCCTCTTCTTTTTCTACCAGTTCTCCTTTTTCTACCAGTTCTCCGGCCAAAGGTCGCTCGAAACCGCCTTTCTTGCCTTAGTCCCCGCATGCCTTAGTACATTCAGCTCATCCGCCTTCCGAGAGGCACACAACTTAAGTACCTGCTTTGGAGGTTACGGCGGTGCAGACATCGTGAGTTTCGGGATTGACCCGCTGCTCTGCTCACTTTTACGATGCCTGAACTGGGGTGAGACGTGCGGTTCCCTGCGCTGTCAGAACTGCTGGTGGGGTTTCCGGCATTCACAACGGGACTTGGAGTCAAGAATCCATTAAGGAGCCATTCATGAAGAGGGGTTGTGTCGCGGTCTTCGCTATGCTGCTGGCAGTGCAGTTCGGATTCGCGCAAGAAACGCAAAAGGAGCATGGCCGGCCAGAACCGCCGATGCTCGGAATTCATTGGGCCAAGGACATCAAAGCGGCGCGCCCGAGATCGAGCGCAAACATGGTCTTTCACAACGGCCAGATTATGCCGACGGCGGCATCGACGGTAATTTTGTGGGGACCGAGATGGACCGACAGCAACTTCATCAACGACAAGATTTCAGGGCTGGACAACTGGTATGTGGGATTCAGCGGTTCCCATTATGCCGCGACTTCCGATGAATATACCGGTACCAACGGTCAGGTAACGTCGACAACCAGCTATGGCGGTCACTTGATCGACACCACGACAGCTTCCGGAGGTGGTTCGACGTCAGCGATCCTGGCAGAAGTTTGCCGTATGATCGGCAACGCGGTTGTATGGAACGGATACTATCCGGTTTACACCGACCTGCCACGCGGCAATGCCGGGTACTGCGCATGGCACAGCTATGGTACGTGCGGCACCACACCGGTGCAGTTTGCGTTCTTCTGGGAGCTTGATGGAGACGCGGGATGCGATCCGCAGGATACGCAGACGGGGCACTCGCAGGGCCTGGCGGCCCTGGCGAACGTGAGCGCGCACGAATTGTCGGAGGCACGCACCGATCCGCGGAACGGCGGCTGGTACGACAGCCGCGGCAGCGAGAATGGTGACAAGTGCGCCTGGACGTTCAATGTCCCTTACGTTACGTTCCCGAATGGAATCAGCTGGAAACTGCAAGGGGAGTGGTCGAATGCGGCGTACACTGCGGGCACCGGTTACCCGAACAATTCGGGCCAGAACGGCTGCCTCGACGGGCAATGATCTGAAACCCTGAGCACGTTCACTGCATTGAAAGTAAGAAAGGCCGTCTCGAAATTCCGGGACGGCCTTTGTACTGCTGGAGACGACCTCAAGTGTTTACATCCAGGGAGACCAGCCGCCGAAGCGGAAGCTTTCCGAGTGCGACGTGCTCCAACGGGGGATGCGGCGGAAGCGTGAATGCGACAGGGCGCGGGCCCGTTTCTGCAAGTCGAAAGAGCGCAGGTATTCACGGATAATCTGGGGCATGGTCATGCGCAAGGCGGCGGAAAAGTTCTGCTCGGCCATCTCGCGTAGCTTTTCGGGCGATTCCAGCATCGATACCAGTTTGTTGGCGAGATCTTCGGCGTCGCCGCGGTGGAAAAATTCCATGGCCATGGATTCGTCGCTGGCCATGTCAATAAATTCGCGCAGGTCGGAAGAGACAATCGGCAGGCCGAACTGGCAGGCCTGGTGGGCGGGGCCACTGGAACCGGTCGAAGAATCGTAGGGCAGAACCAGCACGCTGGCGGTGCTGTAAAGATCGGGAATCTCGTCCTCCGGGACATAGCCGCGAAAATCGATAGCCGAATTACTGCGATGCTTCTCCGCGATCGATTCCCAATACCCGGGCATGGTGTGGTGGTTGGCGCCGGCGATGACCAGCCTGGCATTGGGGACGCGGCGCTGGATTTTCTGGAACGCTTCCATCAGCGTCTCCAGGCGTTTGTAAGTACCCCAGTGTCCGATGGCGAGAACGCGGTGCTCGGGATTCCCGCGGCGCGAGAAATCGGGTGGCTCCGGGCGCGCGCCGAAGATGCCGTGCGATCGGAAGTGCACATTTTCGGCGCGATACTTCTCGATCAGCGTGCGGCGGTAAGCCGGCAAGAGCACGGAGATGGAATTGGACATCAGCAGCATGCGCGTGGCCAGCGAACTGGCGAAGCGGAACAGCCGCTCGGCGCGAATGTTGGCAGCGCCGAAATCGACGTGCTCCATCAGGTGGTGCAAGGTAACGTGCGTGTAGAACCCGGCGGCCCGTGTCAGCGCCGGAATGCAGAGCCCGGCGAAAGCGGCTACGGGATGCTGCTGCGTGGCAAAGGTGGAGAACACCAGGTTGTACCAGACGACGTCGGGCTTGATTTCGCGCAGGACCTTCAGTATCCGGTAAGGGCTGCTGATGCTGTTGAAACGCCAGGTGCGGACGACGTCGAACTCGGGCAACTCCTCGTGCGCGTCCAATTGCTTTCCGTGGGCGTCGGTGGCCCAGTCGCAGGCCGCCAGTTCGTCGCCGACCACGGTGAGGCTGAGCAGCGGATTTTTCTGTAATTCACGCGCCAGATGCAGCCCGTATTCGTTCAACTGCCGCCCACTTGGCGGAAAAGCAGTAATCAGACAAATCTTCATGGGCCCCCTGGAGCCTAAAAAATACTCAGATGAATCACCGGGCGCATGATCATCTGCGATCCCACGCCGCCGGCGCTGTTGAAGTTATAGAAAGTATCGTTTTCCAGTCCGATAGAGAGACGCAAGGGATAATCCACCGGGACGGCTCCCAGGCCGTCGTTGACGGTGCGACGCAACTTCCTCTGGTAGGTGACAAACACGCCGCTGGTGGCATTGTCGTACGTGTGGATGCCCATGCCGCGGGAGAGGGCAAAGTTGGCATCCACCGACCAATTCTTCTTGGGCACGTAATGGATCTCGGCGCCGGGGCGCAAGGCCTGTCCGAGCGCGAACTGCATGTCCTGCACGCGCCAGCCACGGATGTACTGCGCCAGGCCGCGGACGGTCAGCTTCTGGCCGAAGCGATGCTGCAGCCCTATGTAAGTCGAGGTGGTAAACCATTCCCGAACCAGCGGCCGGAACAGCAGGTCGTCGATGACGTAGCCGGTTATCAGGGAGGTGGTACCCCAGGGGCGGCCGACCTGGAACTCCAACCGGCCCACCAGTTCGCGCGAGTGCAGGTCGCGCAGGCTGAAAGGACCGGACTCGTGGATACCCTCACCGCGAATGATCAGCCAGTTGCCCAGCGAATTCGTGTTGGCGTAGACGAACTGGCGGAACAGGTTCTGGTTCACGTCGATGGGGTCGTTCTTGTCGCGGCGCACCGTGAACTGCAGGCCGGTATTGAAGGTGATCGAGTTGCGCCCCAGCCGCAGGACGGGATTGAGAGCGCCGTTGAAGTTGTAATCCAAGGTGTTGCGATTGAGGATGACATTTTCCGCCGGCAGCGAGGTGGTGCCGGATGCGTTGCGCACCTGGAAGAATCCGCTGATGGTCGGCAGACCCTGCTCATGCACGCGATAAGCGCTGGTCCAGCGGGTCTCGAGCGAGGACCGCGGCGGGGGCAGGGTCTGGCCGGTGGCGCCGAACATGCGGGCGTCCATCTGGTAGATGGTCGAGTCCTCGTAGATCGGCGAAACGGCAAAATCAGTCAGGACGCTGACCTTCTCGGTCAGTCGAAGACCTTCCTGGCCTGCCATTTCTTCCAACTCGCGTTCGGCAACGTCGTCCTGGCCGGCAATCTGGTTGGCATGGGCGAACGCTGACAGGGCGAGCAAATCGTGGTGCTGCTGGCGATAGACATTGGCTTGCGCCAGCATGTAATCATAGTTTTCCTGGTATTGGGACGGGCTGCCCAGGCTGGCCAACTGGCGCTGCGCGTCGAGCGCGTCGCCCTTCTCCAGGTAGGTGTTGGCGAGGCCGATGGCAACCACCTGGTCGGCGGCGCCGGCTGCCCGGGCGCGCTCAAACAGCTTCACTGCCATGTCGAAGTCATGCATGCGAAGGAACATGTCGGCGGCCTGGAGCAGGTGCTCGGCGGTGATCGGGGAAGCTTCGCCAATGCGTGACTCCGCGAAAGCAAGGCTCACCTGTTCCCGTGCCGCGTCCCACCTGCCTTCACGCTGCAGGACCCTGGCGACGGCCAGGCGGGCTTCCACGCGATCGGAATCGGGAGCGTCGAGGGCGCGGCCGAATCGATCGAGGGCGGCGTCGCGATCGCCGAGCGCAAGCAGCGCGTCGCCTGTGGCCAGCAGGACGTCGGACTGATCGTAGCCGATCTTTTCCGCGGTCTGCACGTAACGCAAGGTTTCATCGCGCTGCTTCATTTCTGCGTAGCTGTGTGCCATTTGCGCGTAGATGAAAGGATCGTCAGGGGAATACGCGAGCGCCGCGCGCAGCGATGCCAGCGAGTCGTCATAGCGCCGGAGGTGATACTGGGTGTCGGCGAGCGCGAGATGGAGCTTCAGGTCGTCGGGCGAATACTTCAGGGCCGCGCGGTACTCCTTCTCCGCCTGGGCCAGCAATCCCTGCTGACGGTAGGCGGTGGCCATGGCGTCGTGAATGGCGCCGGATTCGCCGAGCAGCTTCTGCGCCGCCTGGGCATGGTCGAGCGCGGTTTTGCCGTGATGAAGCTCCAACTGGGCAAAAGCCATGCCAAGCTGGGCGGAACCGTCCTTGGGATCAAGCTGCAACGCTTTATTGAAGTCAGCGGATGCAGCCTCGGCATTTTGTAGATCGTTGTACACATAGCCGCGATTCACGTAGGCCGTGCGCACTTCCGGTCCACGCTCGATGGCGCGGGTAAAATCGTCGACTGCCTCATGCAGCAGCTCGGCATTCTTGTGTACGTAACCGGCGAGCAGCGGCAGATCGGCGTCCTTGGGAAGAACCTTTTCGTACTTCGAGGTGAGCTGGAGCAGATCGTCGTAACGCCCGAGGTGCAGCAGGTCATACCCGTAATAGACGATGACATCGCGGTCCTTGGGCAGCTTCTTGATCGTCTGCTCCGCCAGCTGAGCAGACTCGGCGTACTTGCCGGTCCAGGTAAGGTAACGCTCGCGCTCGCGCATGACGTATGGATTGGTATTCATTTCGGCGTTGGCGCGATCGAGCCAGGTCTTGGAGAGATCGAATTTGTGCCACTCAATGCCGACGTTGGCGCCGCCGGCTACGAGCAGCGGATTCGTCGGCGCCAGTTTCCAGCCTTTGTCGTAAGCATCGTTGGCTTCGGCGAAGCGACGGTCGGCGGTATACATGTCGCCGAGCGCGAGATACGGCACGTAGTTTGTGGGATAGGCAGCGGCGAGCTTGTGAAAGTACGCCTCGGCAGATTTCGTGTCACCCATGTCACGGGCCAGGTAACCGAGCGCGGTCATGGCCCACTCGTTTTTCGCGTCCAGCGTCAGCACGCGCTCGTACTGCTTCTTGGCCTCGCTCTTTTGCCCCACACGCCAGAGCACGCTGCCGTACTGCAAAAGGATGTCGGGCTTGGTGGGATCGAGCGCGGCGCCCTCCTTCAAATCGGCCAGCGCGCCCTCGGGGTCGTTGAGGTTGGCCTTCAGGCTGCCACGCAGACGCAGGAACTCGGCCCGCGTCGGGCCCTCGATATTCATGTGCTGCATCTGGTTGAATGCTGCCTGGTACTGCTGGTGCGAGGCATTGTCGTCGCCAACTGCGCGATACAGCTCGCCAAGCGTGACCCGCAGCTCCATGGGATAGAGCACGCCCTCATTGGAAGATTCGGGCAGGGCGCTTAAGGCCGCGTTGAACTCCCGGATGGCCTCGTCGTAATGATTTTCCTGCTTGGCGACCTCGGCTCGAATGGCGTGCACACGGTAGTAATTCGGGTTGATCTTCTGCGCGCGGTCGAGATAGACGCGCGCCTGCTTGAGATCGCCGAGGCTCAGATCCGACGCCGCCGCCGAAAGCTGGTAGGACAACTGGCCGGGCGCCATGCTGGCGGCGCGGCCGTAATTGGTGGCGGCTTCCTTCCGTTTGCCCCAAAGCTCGTAGGTATAGCCGACTTCGGCGAGGACGTCGGCGCTCTGGTTAGGCACGGCGTGCAGGGTGTTAATGGCTGCCTGGTAATCCCGGGTCTCGCGATAGTAGCCGGCGAGCGCGCGCAGCACTTCGGGATTGTTCGGCGCCTTGGAACGGGCGCGATCCAGCAGCTGGCGCGCCTGTTCGGGCTTATGCAAATGCTGGTAGGCAAGCGCCTGCAGGAGATCAGCGCGCGCCGAAGGCTGGATGGCGTCAGCGCGTTGCAACAGCTGGAGCGCGCCGTTGTAGTCGCCGGTTTGAATAAACAGTTCGCCGGCCATCATGAGGTCGTTGGCGCGGCGTGGATTGAGCGCCAGCACCTTGCGCAGCATCTGCTTGGCCTGGTCTGTCTGACCCATGCGCATGTAAGTCTGCGCCAATCCGGAAAGCGCTTCGACCGACGAGGGGTTCAACTGCAGGGCGCGGTTGTAGGCGTCGAGAGCGACTTGCAGCCGGCCGGCCCCGCGCGCGGCGTAGCCGTACATCAGCCACATGTTGATGTCCTGGGGCGCGGCATGGGCGGCTCGCTCGGCATAAACGAGGGCGCCATTGAAGTCATTGCGGCGCAGTGCGTTGTCGGCGGCACGGGCGGTGCGCGCCACTTCGATGCTGGATCCCCACGAGAGCGAGCCTTGGGTACCGGAACTCGCCGCTGGATTCTGATTCTTGTTACCTGGTTTTGCCTGCGGAGAGGCGGGCGTTGCCTGCGCCCCTCCTTTAGGATTGATTTCAAACGTCTGCGCGGCCAGGGGAGAACAGGCCAGCACTGCCAGGGAACAGATCAGGAACAAACTTCGATTTCTTTTCACGAGACCACCCGCTCGAGACAGTGTCCGCTGTCCTGAGCACCCGCAAATGCGCTTCCAACTGCTCAGCCGGATTTGTCAACGAAATCAATCATTTTGAAGCTGAGGGGGCGTGCCGAGTACCACAAGGTGGTACGCCGATGCTCTCTGTACCTCGCCTAGTTCACACCTGGCGATTATCGTGACATCGCGTTTCAGCGGCAGCTTACCGTGCTTAGAAGGGAAACCCGAGGTGCGCGATTCGGAATCGAAACTGCTGCTGGAGAGAAGCAGCGGAGGAATACCTTGACTGCGATGTCCCCTACGAATCCCCTGCGCAGGCCGATCCCCTTGCTGGCGATCCTGCTGGCCGCAGTGGCCGTCCACGGCCCTTTGCTGCTGATGGAACTGCCGCTCAGTTCTTATGACGCCAATTTCCATATCTTCTTTGCTTCCCACTACGCGCACCACTGGTTCAGTCCGTGGAACCCGATGTGGTTCGGCGGGTTTTCCCAGACCACGTATCCGCCGCTGCCGCAGCAATGGCTGGCGCTGGTCTCGTACGTCACCGGGCTGCACCTGGCGTACATGCTGGTGCAGTTGATCATCATCCTGTTGCTGCCGGTCGGTGTGTATCGCTTCGCGAAATTGTGGGTGGATGAGCGCTCCGCCAGTTACGCGGCGCTGGGCAGCGTGTTTCTCGGATCGCTTGGCATGCTGGTTTACCAGGCCGGACAGTTGTCCACCACGGCGGCGATCCCGCTCTACTTGAACGCGCTTCCCTATTTTTATCAATGGAGCCGCCAGGCAAAGGGCAAGTCGCTGCTGAAAGGGGTGGCGCTGACGCTGGCCGGGGCGGCGGCGCACCACGTTACGTTGCTGTTCGGATCGGTGCTGTTTGCGCTCCCCGTATTGTGGCTGGCCATCATGGACCGCAACAATGACGGCGAGGAGCGCGCGACCGCGGCGGTAGTCTCGCGCGCGCTGGTTTTTGCCGCGATTGCCGGCATCGGCGCCGCGATCGTCATCCTGCCGTACTTCGTGGCCTTCCTGCATAACCCGATCAACCAGGTTCCCATTCCTCACGCCAGCCGCAGCAACTACATCCTGAATCCGGAGTGGGGACTGAACTACTGGGTGGTGCCATACGGCGCTTTGATTCTGGCGCTTCCGTTTATCGTGATGCTGGGTTCCAGGCACAAGCGTCTGCGTCCCTTGCTGCTCGGATTCTGGATCACGTTTCTGTTCGGACTGGGCGGCACGACGCCGGTTCCGCGCTGGCTCCTGGGGCGCGCCTACGAAATTCTGACGTTTGAGCGCTTCAGCTTCTGGGCGACGATCATGGCACTCCCGTTTGTGGGCGTGATCGCTTCGCACCTGATCGATCGCTATCGCGCCCGAGCCATCGTCGGACTGGCGATGGCGGCGGTAGGAACCTGCGCGCTATCGGTGGCCTGGACCACGTTCCACCCCATCAACTACGACAAAGAACTGCGCGTCCGTCCGGTTGCCGATTTTCTGAATCGCGACGGGCACGACAAGTACCGTTACCTGACGCTCGGCTTCGGGTCGCATCTGTCGGAATTGTCGATCATGACCGACGCGGAGACGGTGGACGGCGAATACAACTCCGCCCGCATGCTGCCGGAAATGACCGAGCACGGCGCGGCGCAGCTGACCAATGCGAAGTATTACGGCACCAACGGCATCGCTTCACTGCGCGCCATCCTGGGCCATGCCGACAAGTACGGCCTGAAGTGGGTCTTCGTACGCGATCCGTTCTACCGGCCGCTGATGGCATTTGCCGGTTGGCGCATGGTGGACTCGCTCGACGTCGGGGCGATCCAGGTGTGGACCAAGGATGACGTTCCTCCGGCGCAGCCGATCGAGGCCAACGCAATGCCCGCGCCGTGGGAAGGCCTGATGTGGGGCATTCTGCCGATCGGCAGCAGCATACTGGCAATTTTCCTGCTGCTTGCCTTGCCGGAGTCCCGGCGCGCGCAAGAACCGATTGCATTCCCCGCTCCCGCCACAGCGCGCGAGAGCGCATATCTGCGCGAGGGGGTGAAGTAATGAAATTCTCGCTCCCAGTCCTAATCGCTCTCATCACGCTGGCGCTGGTCACGGTGGGAACCTTGTGGCCGCAGCAGACCACGACGGTGATGTACATCGCCGGCGAAGGCACCGGCGCGCTGGCTACCAGCAAGACTCCTGAGGGCGCAGTCCAGTCGGTGATCGACAATGTGAAGAAGCGCCAGTACCATGGCGCGTACTCCTACATCGCCAATACCAACCAGGTGGACGAACGCGAGTTCACCGACGACATGCGCGGGACCTACGGCAGCCTGCGCACCTATTCCAATCTTGAAGACGCCGACCTTCGCGTGCTGCGCAAAACCGACAGCGAAGCCGTGGTGCGCACCAACATGCGCTGGGCAACCGCGGTGGGCGCCTTCTACGACACCCGCGACCTCAAGGTGGTCAACCGCGACGGCGAGTGGAAGGTGGTCTGGCCCGAGGTCAAGGAGACCAAGGCCCCGCCGCAAGTGATCCCCGTCAACTACCTGCGCTGGGATGTGATCTACCGCGGCGCCGGCGATGAATGGGGCGCGCAGAACGTCGAAGCGCCGCACGTGCGGCTGATCTCAATGAAGGCGACCAGCCGTGGCAACGCGACCGTCATCGTCGGCGAAGTGCTCAACGAAGACACGGTCCCGGCTTTTGTCTCGGTGAACGCGACGCTGGTCGGCAAGGACGGTTCCACCATCGGGCAGGAGAGCAGCTTCGACAAGATGTCGCACACCTTGCTCCCCAAGGAAGTTTCACCGTTTCGCATCGACTTCCCGAACATCAAGCTGGCGGACGTGAAGAGCGTGCGCATGCAGCCGGATTCTTCGCTGGTATCAGCCTCCGCCGATCCGGTTATCGGTGTGCTCCATCAGCGACTGGAAACCGATGCGCGCGGGCGGCGGGTCCTGGCCGGCGAACTGCTGAATGAAAGCGGCCAGGTGGTGAACATCCCGCACGTGCTGGCGACTTACTACAACAACAACGGCCAGGTGATCTGGGTTTCGGACGGCTATGTCGACAGGGCGCTGATGCCGCAGACACCGATAGCATTCGCAGTCGATGTACCGGACGACATCGCAAAGGACGTGCAGAGCTATCGCGTTACGGTGAACCACTATTCGAGTGCCGGGTACTAGGGACATGAGAACGGTAACGGTTGGGCTACTTTTTGTCGCGGTGTGCTGGTTCGCTGCTTACGCGGCGCATGCCTCTGACCTCGCGCTGCCGCAGCACGTGGAGGCCGGCACCGGGCTGGCGATTCCTTCTGCAGGCAGCGGCGAGGCCACTCTCTACCTGGTCGGGCCGGCGAGCGCAGTGAAGCGCGCGGTCAAGCTCGGCGGAGACATCCGCATCGCACCGGAAGAGGTCCAGACCGCGGGCAAGTACGTCGTGGTGCTTCGAACCGGCGATAGCGCGAGCAGCGGTAACTTCTGGGTGGATCCCGCTAAGCCGGCGCGGATGAGCTTCATCGCGCGTCCGTCGCGCCTGCCGGTCGCGGTAACCAATGGCGTCTCCGGCGTAGTTTACGTCTTCGACAAGTTTCACAACCTGGACGTCCAGCCGGGACAGGTGACCTTCAAGTTTTCGGTGGCTGGTTCGCAGGAACTCACCCGCAACGTGCCGACCCGGTACGGCATGGCGTGGCTCTCGCTCGACTCCAGCCGCAAAGTCGGCCCGGCGCAGTTTGTGGCCGGCATCGGCGACGTGACCGAGCGGCGGGTGGTGCAGG
Organism: Terriglobales bacterium; assembly: GCA_035691485.1. Lineage (NCBI taxonomy): Bacteria > Pseudomonadati > Acidobacteriota > Terriglobia > Terriglobales > Terriglobales bacterium. Next base: position 13,025 of record DASSIZ010000043.1, on the reverse strand, counting down.
AAGTTGCAGCTGATCCCTGCAACCTGCGTATGCACGCGCAGCCAGCAAAAGTCGGAATTCGGGTGGAAACCGATCCCATTCGCGATTGCAGCGGCAACCCGGTTCCGGATGGAACGATCGTCACTTTTACCGCGGTGTCGGCGCAGGGCAAGAGCAGCGTTGACGCACGCATCAAAAAAGGGATCGCCACAGCCGAGCTGCCCAATCTGCACGACGCCACCGTGTCCGTTGCCTCGGGCGTAGTGATGGGGAATGAAATTCACCTGGGAAGTGGCCGATGACCAGGACATTGATTGCGACCTTGGGGCTCGTCCTGCTCGTCTGCCCGGCTACTCCGGTCCGCGCTGCCGATCCGCAACTGCCGAACGTGCAGTTGAACAGCGACAACGCCGCGGGCCGCCCTGTCGAAGAACTGACCAGGAAATCGGTGGCGCGCGATTATGCCAAGGCCTGGCGTTCGCTAGCGGAGGCGATGGAGCAGAACCGCGCGAGCGTGATTGACAACGATTTCGTTGGGGTCGCGGCGGAGAAGTTCGCCGCCGCGGTCAGTGACCAGGCACGAGCCGGCCTGCACACTCGCCTGGTTGATCACGGTCACAAGTTGGATGTGCTTTTTTATTCGCCGGAAGGACTCTCCATCGAGCTGCGCGACACAGCGCAATTGGAGCGGCAGGTGCTCGACGGTGACAAGGTCATCCACAGCGAGCAGGTTACCGCGCATTACATTTCGCTGATGACGCCGACGGAAGTTCGCTGGAAGGTTCGCCTGTTGCAGGAAGTCCCTGGCCAATAGGCGCGTGTGGCATGGGTCTTTGACCCGTGAAGAGTTGTAAATAACTAAAACGGTCCGAGGGCCCTGATGATTTCGGTTGCGATCCCGGTTTACAACGAAGAGGAACTTGTCCATCTTCTCCACTCCCGCGTCTCCGACGTGATGAACGGCATCGGCGAGAACTGGGAGGTCGTATACGTCAACGACGGGAGCAAGGACGCCACGCTCAAGCTGCTGCTCGAACTCCAGGCCAAGGATCCGCATATCGTAGTCGTGGATTTATCGCGCAACTGGGGTCACATGGGCGCGCTCAGCGCGGGCATGCAGACGGCGCGCGGCGATGCCGTGGTCCTCATGGATGGCGATCTGCAGGACCCGCCCGAAGTAATTCCGGAAATGGTGCGGGCGTGGCGGAACGGCGCCAAGGTGGTCAGCGCGGTCCGGCGCAAGCGCGAAGAGAGCCGCAAGTACCTGCTGGTCCTGTTCGCGCTGTTCTACCGCATCCTGGGCGCGCTCTCCGATTTTCCGATTCCGCTAAATTCCGGCATCTTCGGCCTGATGGACCGACAAGCGCTGGATTCTTTCCTGGCGCTGCGTGAGTACAACCGCTACCTGCCGGGGCTGCGCGCCTGGATAGGTTATCCCACCACGATCGTCAGCTACGACCGCAAAGACCGGGCGGCGGGCGATGGCAAGCTAAGCTTCGTCAGCCGCATCAAGTACGCGCTCGATGCCATTACCAGCTTCAGCTATAAGCCGCTGCGCCTCAGTTTTGCGCTGGGCATTCCCGCTATTTGCCTGGCGCTCATCACAGCCCTCGCGCTTGCCGTGAGCGGCAACCTGACCGGAACCGCCGCGATTCTGGCCTCGGTTTTCTTCATGGGAGGAGTGCAGTTGTTCTGCGTCGGCGTGCTGGCGGAATACATTGGCCGCATTTACGACGAGGTGCGCCGCCGGCCGATTTCGCTGATCAATGCCGTCCATCGAGCCCAGGAAGTTCCCTCCGAGGCCGGCCAGGAGGTCTTGCCAGCCGCCGCGTAATGCAAGCCCCTATCCAGCTTCGAGTGCTGGTGGCCCTTCCGATGGCGTGGCAACTCGCGCCCAGACGCCGCCTTCACACATTCCTGCAGGTGCTCTGCTTCAGAAAGCGAGAGTGTTTTGAGGTAGGTGTTCGACATGGGTAAGGGCCGCAGGAGATCGAATTGTTCCTACCAGTTCGTTTCCGGCGCATTGGCAGCGCTGGTGGTGTTCGGAATCATACTCATGTTGTCGAATTGCGGCGGGGTCACGTCGAGCAAGTCCGGCTCCTCAACCTCTGGCAATCCGAGCGGCAGCCCCTCCGGCAATCCGAGCGGTAGCCCATCCGGCAATCCGTCAGGAAATCAGTCGGGAGCTTTGGCCGTCACCACCTACCACTACGATACGTTGCGCACGGGCGCGAACCGCAATGAAACCATTCTCACGCTCGCGAACGTGAATGCATCCACCTTCGGGAAAGTGGCTTCGTTCGACGTGGACGGGGAGATTTACGGCCAGCCTCTTTACCTGCAGAGCGTCAGCATCGGCGGAACAGCGCACAACGTCGTCTTCGTCGCCACTGAGCACGACAGCGTATACGCCTTCGACGCCGACGCGAAAACCACGTCGCCTCTCTGGCACAAGAACTTCCTCAACCCGGGCGCCGGCATTACCACCGTCGATTCCGCTACAGATTTCCCAGTGCCGTACGAAGACATTGCTCCCGAGGTGGGCATTACCAGTACGCCGGTGATCGACTCCACGAGCGGCACCATCTACGTGGTGGCCAAGACGAAAGAGAACGGCAAGTTTTTTCAGCGCCTGCACGCGCTCGATATCAGTAGCGGAGCGGAAAAATTCGGCGGCCCGACGACTATCCAAGCTTCCATTCCCGGCGCCGGTATCGTGAACGATGGCAACGGCAACATCGTCTTCGGTCCCCTGAATTGCCTGCAGCGAAGCGCGCTGCTTCTCCTCAACGGCAAGATCTATATCGCGTTTGCGTCGCACGGCGATTTTGATCCGTTCCTGGGTTGGTTGCTGGTCTATGACGCGCAAACGCTGAAGCAGGTTGCGGCCTTTGCTCCTAGCGCGGATGGCACCGGAGGAGGCATTTGGGAAAGCGGAAATGGTCCGGCCGCCGATGCTTCCGGCCATGTGTTTGTCGGAATAGGAAACGGCGACTACACGGCCGATATCGGTGGACGCGATTACGGCGACTCGTTCCTGAAGCTCGCGCTATCCGGAAACACGCTCAACGTCGTGGACTGGTTTACGCCGTTCAATTTCCAGGAACTGAATGATCTCGATCACGATTTGGGATCCGGAGGGCCCATCCTGTTGCCGGATCAGCCGTCGGGTCCGGCCCATCTTCTGATGGGCGGCGACAAAGCGGGCGATTTCTTTGTCATCAATCGCGACGCCATGGGTCACAGCCATGCCAGCGACAACAGCCAGGCGGTGCAGCAAATCGCCCTCGGCAGCGGGCTGTTCACCAATCCTACAGTGTGGAAGGACAACGTCTATATCGGTCCGGTCGGCGCCCCGCTGCAGTGCTACAAGATCAGCAATGGACAACTGACGCTTGGCAGCCGGGGATCGGCGACCTCTGGTTTCCCTGGAATCAGTACCGCTGTTTCCTCCAATGGTGACAGCAACGGCATTGTATGGGCGCTGCAGGTGGACCAGTGGGACAACGGCCCTGCAACTCTCCACGCCTACGACGCCAACGATTGCACTCATGAACTGTACAACAGCGACCAAGCTTCGGGCGGACGCGACACCGCGGGCACGGCGGTGAAGTTCATTGTTCCGACTGTCATCAATGGCAAGGTTTACATCAGCGGAGGCAGCACGCTGACCGTGTACGGATTGCTGTCGCATTAGTTTCAATGCAGAGCACTCGCACCCAAGTTTCTAAAATCGAACGAGCTGGAGTAGGACTGAACATGATTACGACTCTGCGTTACCTGCAATCCCGGCGAAAGTTTCTGCTGCTTGGCTTGGTGGCTGCCTCTCTCATCCTGCTGAGCGCCTGTAGTGGCTTAGGAGCCTCGCCTACCACGACGACGACTACTACTCCTGCTCCTGCTCCGACTCCCACTCCGCCGGCACCGCCGCCGCCGTTGGGGATCAAGGCGGTCAATCACGTCATCTTCATGCTGCAGGAAAATCGGTCGTTCGACAATTACTTCGGGCATCTCGCCGGGGTGGATGGTCTGCCGCCCGGCACCAGCAACAAGAGCGATAGCGGCGTGTTGGTGAACGCCTTCCATCTGCAAACGGCATGCCTGGAAAACACGGATCCCGACTGGCTCGGCGCGCACGGCTCTTACAACCTGCAGAGTCCGGGGTCCAATACCTACCTGGGCGACGGCTTCGTTCACGGCGGCCAGGGTTCGGCCCGATCGGACGGCTTTATCGCTTATGTCGCGAATTCCATGGGTACATTCCAAGTCTCGCCGACAAAGACGACGAACTACTACCTTTACGCTAATTCTGATGGTTACGGAAACTTCGACACGCGTCCGCTGGCGGTAGCCAGCGTCACCGTTTCCGGCGACACGCAGACCCCTTCGCCGGTTGCCCCGAACATCACTCCGGCCTCTGGTGTCGTATTCACCGCAACGCCCTCGACCATCACGTCGGGCCAGTCAACTACTTTGACGTGGACCGTTCCCAACGCCAGGGACACGATGATCAACTGGCATTACGACCTGTTGGGCACTCGCGCCATGGGCTACTACACCGGCGACGACCTCAATTACTACTATTACATGGCGTCTACCTTCGCGACTTCCGACCGCTGGTTCTCGCCCGTCTCCAGCAACAGTCCACCCAACCGGTCGTACATGTATGCCGCCACCACCCATGGGCACGCTCATGATCCTGGTTCGTTTGATTCCGGAGTGGTAAAGAACATTTTCCAGTTGCTCGATGCCGCCGGGATTACCTGGAAGGTGTATTACACGACAGAACCCGGCAATCCCAACGTTCCGCATACCTTCCTGACGCGGTTCCAGCCCTTTGCCAGCCAGCACATGGCTAACCTGGTGCCGACTTCACAGTATTTCGACGACCTGAAGAATGGAACTTTGCCGCAGGTGGCTTTCATCGAGGAACTGCCCGGCGAAGATGAGCACCCGGGCGCCGTATTGCCGGGAAATATTCATTCCGGCAATAATGTGCAGGCGGGCGCGCAGTACGTCTCCACCTTCATCAATACGTTCATGAACAGCCCTTATTGGAAGGATGGCGTGTTCATCCTTACCTTTGACGAGGGCGGCGGATATTACGATCACGTATCGCCGCAGCCCGCCGTCCATCCCGACGGGCTGTCTCCCACGGATCTGACGCCGGTGGAGCAGCAGGTCATTCAACCGCCTGGTGACTTTAATCGTACCGGCTATCGCGTTCCCCTCATCGTGGTATCGCCGTTCACCAAGAAGGGTTACGTGTCCCACAGCGTCGCCGATTTCACCGCCATTCTCAAGTTCATTGAGACCCGTTTCAATCTTCCGAGTTTGACGAAGCGGGATGCAGCGCAGATTGACATGCAGGAGTTCTTCACCTTCGACACGCCGCCGACTCCGACTCCGCCAACGCCGCCCCTGCAGTCGTTGAACATGAGGTGTGACTACACGGCGCTGCCGTAGGAGGGAACCGCCACTTATCCTGGTTTCGCATCGCGCGAGACCGGGGTGGGTGGCGCTCCAATGCCAACCCGTTTTCAGCAGCGCACATCCAAATGAGTGCATCTTTCTTATGCTGAGCTTCCGTACCCATTGGCAGCTTCTGGCCGCTGTGGTGGCACTGCTTGCTTCTCTTGGCTGTCATCGCGCCGACATTCACCAGACGTTGAAGCAGAACCTGCGTCCAGCCGAAGGCGCGCCCATCGTCCTGGCCGTCTACGAGCCCTGGTTCGGGGACAACGACCACATGGACGTCGGATACTCCAGCCATGACCGTGTGGTACTGAGCCGGCAGATCGACCAGGCACAGAATCTGGGGATCTCATCGTTTGTGGTGGACTGGTACGGGCCGCGCAAGGAGTTTCTCGACGCCAGTTACGCCCTGCTGCAGCAAACCGCGGCGCAGAAAAACTTCAAAGTCGCGCTGATGTATGACGAGCCGGAGGATTCCCCCGACTTCACCTCCGCCGCTATGTCCGCGCTCGATTACGCCTATGAACACTACATCGGGCCCAAGGCCGAGGGTCGTTCCGCATATCTGACTTATGACGGCCGTCCCGTTATCTTCCTATGGCCGCGGAGCAAGCAGACGGATTGGCGCCAGGTTCGCCAGCATGTCCAGGGCTGGGAGGCCAATCCCATCCTGATCATGGAAGACGGCGGCATGCGCTTCGCCGACGTTCTGGACGGCTTCTACGCCTGGGTCCAGCCCGGCGACCATGGCTGGTCGGCCGACGGCAGCAACTGGGGCCGCCAGTACCTGGAAGGGTTCTATAAGAAAATGCGCGAAAAGTATCCCAACAAGCTCGCGGTGGGCGCCGCCTGGCCCGGCTTCAACGACCGGAAAGCCTCCTGGAGCTTGAACCGTTACATGGATCCGCGATGCGGCAAGACTTTTGAGGAGTCACTTCGGCTGTGGCGGCGGTACTATACCAGCTCCGACCCGCTGCCGTTTCTCCTCGTCGTCACTTGGAACGACTATGAGGAGGGCACCGCCATCGAGCGCGGCCTCAACTGCCGCGAGCCGGGGAATTCGCGCGCCGCCACCGCTGCCGCCAATTCCAACTCCGACTAACGAGGGGTAAAAACCCATGCGAGTTCTGGTGACCGGTGGCGCCGGATACATCGGCAGCCACGGCGCGCGCTCTCTCTCGCGTCGCGGACACTCGGTCGTGATCTACGACAATCTCTCCACAGGCCATCGCGAACTCGCCGCCGGTTTCGAACTGGTCGAAGGCAGCGTCGGCGATGCCGTTTTCCTTGGCCGCGCCCTGCGTGGCGTCGATGCCGTCATGCATTTCGCAGCGCATTCCCTGGTCGGGGAATCGGTGGAGAACCCGCGCAAATATTTCGGGAACAATGTCCGCGACGGCCTCGTGCTGCTCAACACCTGCCTGGAATCCGGCGTCAAAAACTTCATCTTCTCTTCCACGGCGGCGGTGTATGGGAATCCGCGCGAGGTGCCGATCGTGGAAGACGCGCCCAAAGCGCCGGTCAATCCGTACGGGATGTCGAAGCTGTCATTTGAGTATGCCCTGCAGGCTTACGACAAGGCGTACGGTTTGCGATTCATGAGCTTGCGTTACTTCAACGCGGCCGGATGCGAAGACAGCGGCGAAATCGGGGAGTTGCACGATCCCGAGACGCACCTGATTCCCGCCGCGCTGCAGTCAGCCACGGGTGCGCGCAAGGAGCTGCAGATTTACGGCGACGACTATGACACGCCGGACGGCACCTGCATCCGCGATTACATTCACGTCGAAGACCTGGCGGAAGCTCATGTGCTCGCGCTGGAACACCTTGCGCACGGCGGCGCCTCCGGGATTCTCAACCTCGGCACCGGCCAGGGCCACACGGTGAAAGAAGTGGTCACGACCATCGAGCGCATCATCGGCCGCGAACTCAACAAGCGCGTTACGGGGCGACGTCCCGGCGATCCTCCAGTGCTGCTGGCCGATCCTTCGCGGGCCCAGAAATTATTGGGATGGAAGGCGCAGCGCTCGTTGCAGGACATGGTATCCAGCGCCTGGAAGTTTGTGCAGCATCGAGGCCGCCGCGCCGAGGCGGTATCGGAGCGCTGAGGCAGGTTCAGCGATTCAAGGCGCAGATTGGCCCAATGCGGAATGGAGCGGCGGTTTCGGCGCCTCATCGGTTCGATGAAACCACCACAGCGCGCCCAGAACAAAAGACAAGATGAGGATGGCGATGCCCAGCAGCAGAATGCTCGAAGATCGCTCCATCTCCATCCGTACTTAGATGCCTACGGAGTGGTGCGATGAGGCCCGGCACGCGGGCTACGCCGAGCTCTTGCGGGCGCGCAGCAGGTCTGCGTCGAACTGCTCTACCTTGGCTGCTTCGGTCTCCCAAAACCCCTGCGACTTCATTTTTTCCAGGTAGGCATCGGAATATCCGAACTTGCTCCACGTCTCCTGCTTGTAGCGAAACAGGCGCTGCTTCTGGTCGCGTGGGCGCACATCGAGCAAGTCCTCGCGCGCGCCGCCCCGGAAGATCCCTTCGAACAGATCCTGCAGTGTCTGGTCGGCAGTCATGGGCTTGCGCCTTGCCAACTCGGCGAGCACGGACGGATAGCGATCAAAGCCATCGGTCGCAATGGTCACCACATTGTCCTTTGGCCCCAGCCTGAGATGCCGGGCCAAGCGGATGGCGCCGAGAATATTGCACAATCCCGAAATGCCGAACAAGCCATCGAAGGCGCGCAGCGAGCCGGCTTGCATGTGCAATAGCTTTTCCACGAATGCCTGCCGCTGCTGCAGCAACTCGAGGCCGACCACACAGTCGTCATCGTGGATCAGCATCACGTAGTCGGTGGTCAGCACGTTGTGGATGAGGGTGACCATCTTGTCGCCGATCCCCTCGATACGGTGCGTGCCGCGGCCGTTGTTGAACAGCGTGGAGCACTCGCGCGGTTCCAGGGCGCAGATTACGGCGTCCGGAAATTGCGCCTTGACCTGGTCGCCCGCCGCCAGCGTTCCCGCCGATCCCGGCGCTGCCACGAATGCCGCGACCCTGCCGTTGCCGTGCGCACGCGCAGCTTCCAGCGCGCTGCCGCCCGTAACATGGCGGTGGAAACGGTAGTTCGGCAGCAGCTCGAATTGCGCCAATACCTTGTTTTGCGCGTCCTTCTTGTATTCCTCGGTGCGCTCCAGCACCAGAATGACGTCGCTCTCGGAACCCGGCGTAAGGTCCAGCTTTCCGCCGTACTGCCGGATGCGCTGATAGCGTTCCGCGCTCATCTGTTCGGGCATGATGACCACGGCGGGATATCCCTTCAGCTTCGAGATGTAGGCCACGCCGATGCCGAAGTTGCCGGTGGACGGTCCGATGATGGTGTTCTCGCCAGGACGGATTTCGTCCGCCAACTCGCCCTCCATCAGCGTCGCATACGCCGGCCCTACTTTGTGGCTGCCCGAGGGAAATTCGCGGCCCACTAACACGACAATGTTCGCTTGCACCCCGGTGAGCGTCTGCGGCAGCACGATGTGACGGATCCGGTTGTCGGGTTCGCGCCATGTGATGTTGTACAAATTCATCGGGTCGAGTTCATCGGCCTGTGCCGCCATTGCTTTTTGGCGGATGGGCGCCGGCAGTGTTTCGGGATGAAGCATCTCGTGATAGGTCGGACCGAGGCCGAACTCGGATTTCAGGCGGGGAGCTGGCATCAGAATCTTCTCCAGAGTTCGCGCGCGCAGGCGCTGGCCTTCTCCGCCACTGCGCGCTCGTCAAGGTTAACGAATTGCCGATCGCGAATGACGAAGCGGCCGTTCACGATCAGCGAATTCACCGGCGCGTGCGCAATGCCGAACAGAGCGTGGCCGAAGATGTTCTCGTTGGTGAGCGGTGTGGGCGGGAAGTAGTCGTAGAGAACGAGATCGGCGCGCGCGCCTTCTTCGACCCGGCCCACGTCCAAGTCCCAAACTTTCTTGGCGATGGTGCGATTGTTTAACAAGGCCAGTGCGAATGCTTCGCTGGAGGCGACACGCGGGTCACCGGCGCGCATTTTTTGGACGTGGAAGGCGGTCTTGAATTCATCCCATATGCGCGGGCTGTAGCCGTCGGAGCCAAGTCCGACCAGTACGCCCGCCTTGATCATTTCCAGAACTCGCGCCGTCCCCACCGCATTATTGCAATTCGATTGCGGGTTGTGAACCACGTTGATCTTGTGCCGCGCCAGCGCCGCGATGTCGGCACCGCTGACGTGAATGCAATGTGCCGCCAGCGCGCGGTCGTCAAGCACACCCATGTCGCGCAGGCGGCGAACCGGCGACTTGCCGTACTTCTTGCGGGCATCCTTGTTGTCGCTGCCGTCTTCGGAAACATGCACGTGAAAGCCGGCTTTGAGGGATTGGTTGGTTTCGACGCAGCGGCGTAGCGTGCGGTCGCTGAGCGTGAACGACGCGTGCAGGCCGAAGCTGGCATTCACCAGGCTGTCTGAACGCCGTGCACGCTCGATGTACCGAACATTCTCGTCCAATCCTTCCTGAGCATTCGCCGGACCATTGCGGTCGGTGGTTTCATAGCACAGGACACCGCGCAATCCGACTTCGCGGAACGCGCGCTCGATCAAGTCAAGACTGCCCTTTACCACCGACGGACTGGAGTGATGGTCCACCAGCGTGCCCACGCCGCAGCGCGCCGAATCCATGACCCCCACCAGCGCGCTGTAATAAACGTCTTGTTCGTTCAGCGCGCGGTCGAGCCGCCACCAGAGTTTCTTCAAAATCTCGGGAAAGTTCTTCGGCGGCGCACCCGGCAGCGAGATTCCGCGGGCCAGCGTGCTGTAGAGATGAGTGTGGCAGTTGATGAGAGCGGGCATGAGCAGGCGCCCGCGAGCGTCGAGGCGCTCCCCATCGGTGTGGTCTGGGTCGTCGACCTTTGATCGCGTGTCAGAAACACGCGCCACACAGCCTTCGCGCACTTCGACCCGGCCGCAATCCAACACGCGGTTGCGCGAGTCGAAAGTCAGAATCCGGGCATTCTCGATGATCATGGCGCGTTGAACGAAAGCGAGCGGTTTCCCCAGGCGGCGACGATGTGCGTTCCGCCGTTGCCCTCGACCGCATCGGCGCATTTTTCGGTCGAGGTGATGATGCACTCCTCGCCGCCGTTCTCCAGGAAATCAATGGCGGCCTCGATCTTGGGACCCATGGAGCCACGCGGAAATTCACCGGCGTCGAGGTGCCCGCGCGCACTTTCGATGGTCAAGTTGGAGAGCCACTGCTGTTCCGGCTTGCGGTAGGAAACCGCCACCTGGTCGACCGAGGTTACGATAATCAGCTTGTTCGCGCGCACCTGCTTGGCGAGCAAGCAGGACGCAAGGTCCTTGTCGATTACTCCTTCGACGCCTACCAGTCGCTCGCCATCCCAGGCCACCGGAATGCCGCCGCCGCCGCATGCCACCACGACGACCCCGGCCGCCAGCATCGCCGCGATCGATTCCTTTTCCAGAATATCGATGGGACGCGGCGAGGGGACCACGCGCCGCCAGCGGCCGGCTTCAATTTCCTTCATGCGCCAGTGCGGCTTGTCGACGCGCAATTTCTCCAACTCCTCGGTGGTATGAAAGGAGCCCACCGGTTTCGAAGGGTGCTCGAAATCAGGGTCGTTACGATCGACCAGCACCTGCGTGATCACGGTGGCGCACTCGCGGCGAATGCCTTCACGGCGGAACATCTCGTCGGCGACGCGCTGGATCATGTAGCCCATGCCGCCCTGCGAGTCGGAAACGCAGGTATCGAGCGGGAGCGGCGGCACGCGGCGCTCGCCTTCCTCGGAACGGATCAGGATGTTGCCGATCTGCGGGCCGTTGCCGTGGGTGATGACGATGCGGCGCTCGCTGCGAAACAACGGCACCAGGTGCTGCAGAGTTTCGCGTGTGTGTGCGAACTGCTGCGGAATAGTTCCGCGCTCGCCGGGACGGGTGATGGCATTGCCGCCGAGCGCGATCACGAGGGACTCAATCATGCCCGTGCGGCCGCGGCCGGCTCCTCTTCGTACTCGATTTCCTCGCCGGCCATGGTCAGCGCCATGATCGACTTGCAGGTGTGCAGCCGGTTTTCCGCTTCGTCGTACACCACGGAGTGCGGACCGTCGATCACTTCGTCGGTCACCTCGTTGCCGCGATCGGCAGGCAGCGGGTGCATGTAGAGCGCGTCATTCTTGGCGAGCTTCAGCCGGTTGGCGTCGCAGATCCAGTGCTTGTACTGGGTCGCAATGCGCAGCGACTCCTGCGGGTTCTGGCCCATGGTGTCGAGGCAGCCCCAACTCTTGGGGATGACCACATCGGCGTTGCGGAAGGAGTCGTCCATGTTATGGGTGACTTCGAACTTTGTGCCGCAGCGCCGGGCATTGTCCTGCGCGGCCTTCATTGTTTGCGGCATCAGGAAGTACTCCGGCGGATGCGCCAGGGTGACGTCAATGCCGAAGCGCGGCAGCAGCATGATCAGCCCCTGGGGCACGGAGAGCGGCTTGGCGTAGCTCGGCGCGTACGCCCACGAGACCGCGACCTTCAGCCCACGCAAGTCCCGCCCGCGCTTCTCGCGCATCGTCATCAGGTCGGCCAGCGTCTGGCACGGATGGTCGACGTCGCATTGCATATTGATCACCGGAACGTCGGCCCACTTCGCCACTTCGCGCATGTACGCATTGCCCTCGCCGGGAATCAGGTCGTGACGGATGGCGATGGCGTGCCCATACCGCGACAAGATAATGCCGGTGTCCTTCGGACTCTCCCCGTGCGAAACCTGCATGACATCGGCGGTCAGGAAGTGGGCATGCCCGCCTAGTTGTGTGATCCCGGCCTCAAACGAATTGCGCGTGCGCGTGGATTTGTCGAAGAACATCAGGAAGATGGTCTGGTCGGGAAGATAGCGGTGCGGCACTCGATGCTTGAACTTGCGCTTCAGGTCGTAGGAAACAGCGAGCAGCGTTTCGATCTGCCCGTCCGACCATTCCTCGGTGGTGATGTAATCCTTACCTTTGAACAGCGCCTTTTTTAGCAAGGTTCGCTCCCGCGAGCGCCGCGACGTTGGCGTAATGCGCGCGGCTCGGATTGGAAACTGCGTCCAGCAAGAACTTCAGCTGCAGGTACGGCAGCATGTCCACCACGTGCGGCCACGCGACGCCCGGCTTCAGTGACCACGTCACCGGCGCATGGTCGCTCGTGCGGACCTGGACCTCGGCGGCGCCATTGTCGAAATGAGCGCATGCCTCCCCCGCCGCGCAACTCAACCGGTAGGGCTTGCCCGCGATGGTGCCGTGAATGGTGGTGGTGGCGCCATCGAAATCGAGAAAGAACCCGTTGCGCCCGGCAAATTTATGGTACGACTCCAGACTTCCGAAAAAGCGAGGCTTCTCGATTTGCGGGCCGCCGTCTTCCGGACAGAAGATGTCGCAATTGCCGCAGTCGTTGCAAGCGTCAGCGTAATTGGCGAACTGGTGCGCGCGCGTTGTCTTGAACACGCCGCCGGGCACCGCGCGCGCTTCGCCGCCGGAGAGAAATTCGTAGTTGTGGTATGCAATTTCGG
>DASSIZ010000042.1 GCA_035691485.1 Terriglobales bacterium | reverse complement strand
CGTCGTGATGACCACCTTCACCGGTCTCGGAGCGTACGGCATCGGCGACGCGGCGGCCAGCGGAACGCTGAGCATGATCGGCATCGTGCAGGCGCAGCAGCAACAGCACGTGTGGTTCATTTTCAAGTTTTTCCCGGTCGGCCTGATCGCGTTCTTCATCTTCGCGGTCGCCATGATCGCGGAAACCAACCGCGCTCCTTTCGACCTGCCGGAAGCGGAATCGGAACTGGTTGCCGGCTTCCACACCGAGTACAGCGGCCTGCGTTGGTCCTTATTCATGCTTGGCGAATACGCCGCGATGGTAGCGGTCAGCTCCATCGCGATCACCCTCTGGCTGGGGGGATGGATGCGGCCTTTCCCCGCCGTTCATGGCTCGCCGATCAGCATCCCGTTTTTCTGGGAGCATCCTGAACTCGGCGTAGTGGACTTCATCTCCTCGCTGGTGCCGGCTTTGGTGCTGTTCGTGCTCGCCTTCTTTGCCTTTTTTAATGCCGTGCGCATGCCGAAGCACCCGCTGCTCAAGATCCAGACGATCGGCCTTTACGCGTTCGGACTGGTGCTCGGCGGGATTGGTCTTATCCTGCTTGTCCCGCCGGTCCGCGACCGCATCCAGGACATTTTCTGGTTCGTCTTCAAGATCGCCGTTTTCATGTATCTGTACATCTGGTATCGCGCGACCTGGCCCCGCTACCGCTTCGACCAATTGATGAAGGTTGGCTGGAAAATTCTTCTGCCGCTTGGACTTGCTGTCCTGCTCCTGACGGGAATCATTGGTCTGGCTCCGGAGATTTTCGGGTGGCTGAAAGGAGTGGTGTAATGAGCATCGCTCCGCTGTTGAACAAAGTTTTCATGGTGGACCTGATCAAGGGTCTGAAGGTCACCTTCAAGTACCAACATCCGCGAGAGGTTTACACCGAGCAGTATCCGCTGGAGCGACCGGCGATTGCCGAGCGCTATCGCGGGCTGCCGCGCCTGAACGTCAACCCGGACACGGGCGAGACACTCTGCATCGCGTGCAACCTGTGCGCCTCCGCCTGCCCCGAGCACCTGATCGTGGTGCAGAGCGAGCGTAACCCGGTGACCAAGCGCAAGGAGATGACCAGCTTCACCTACGACGTGAGCCGCTGCATGTTCTGCGGCCTGTGCGTCGAATCCTGTTCCACCGACTGCCTGGAGCTGAGCCAGGATTACGAATTGGCAACTTACAGCCGCGAAGGCCTGGTGCTGGATCGTACCCGGCTGGAGCGCGGCCCTGAACCAACGGTGTACACGCGATGACGCCAGTAGCTCCAACTTTCTTTTTCTACCTGCTGTCGGCGGTGGCTGTGGTCAGCGCCATCCTGGTGATCACGCGCAAAAACCCGGTGCACTCGGCGCTGTCGCTGATCTTCACGCTGCTGTCGCTCGCCGGCCTCTACCTGATGCTCTACGCTCCGTTTGTGGCCGGCGTGCAGATCATTCTCTATGCCGGCGGCATCATGGTGCTGTTCCTGTTCGTGATCATGCTGGTGAACATTGAGCGCGCGCAGCGCGAGTACGCGTTCAACCAGCAATGGCACATTGGAATCCTGGCCAGCGTGGTGCTCGGGCTGTTGATCGTCTTCGTCTATAAGCGCGGCAGCTCGATTTTTCCTGTGAACCAGGTAACGATGCCGGAGCCGCAGAACACGCAGCAGGTCGGCATGGCGCTGTTCCGCAGCTACCTGCTGCCGTTTGAAGTGGCGTCATTGCTGCTGCTGGTGGCAATTGTCGGCGCGGTGGTGATGGCGAAGAAACGAATCTGAGAGCGGTCGAAGCTGAGAGCTTTTATGGCACCCATAGGGACGATTCATTACCTGGTAGTCGCGGCGGCGCTGTTCGCGATCGGCACCATAGGCGTGGTGACGCGCCGCAACGTGGTCATTATCCTGATGTCGATTGAGCTGATCCTCAACGCCGTGAACCTGAACCTGGTGGCGTTCTCGCGCGTGTGGAACCTGAATGGGCAGATCTTCTCGATTTTCGTGATTACCGACGCCGCCGCCGAGGCTGCCGTCGGCCTCGGCATTCTGATTGCCTTCTTCCGCAACAAGGAGACGGTCAATGTGGACGAAGTGGATTTGTTGAAGTGGTGATCGGCGGTCGGCCATCGGCCATCGGCTCTCGGGACGGAACACCTGATAACCGACAGCCGATAGCCGAAAGCCAGCAGGGTAAGAGCTGAGAACAATGTTCTTCTTAGAGCACATCTGGGTCGTTCCGCTGCTGCCGATCTTCAGCGCGGCGGTGATGTTCTTCTTCGGCCGCAAGCTGGATAAGAAGTCGGTCAACGCTTTCTGCGTCGGCACCGTGGTGGTCGCCTTCGCTTGGTCCTGCCTGGCGGTGTGGCAGTACACCCAGACTTGGCAGCCGGCGCACAACCACGGTCCCTACCAGACAATCCTTTACACCTGGCTGGGCACGGGGGACCTGCAGCATGGCATCACGCTGCCCGGCGCGCACGGCCCGTTCAACTTCAATGCCGATGCCGGTTTCCTGCTCGATCCGCTCTCCTCCATCTGGCTGCTGTTCGTGACCGGCGTGGGCATGCTGATCCACATTTATTCGATCGGCTACATGGCCCACGAAGGCGGCTACTACCGCTTCTTCGGTTACCTGAATTTGTTCATGTTCTCCATGCTCACCCTGATCCTGGGGAACAACTACACCATGTTGTTCGTCGGGTGGGAAGGCGTGGGCCTGTGCTCCTACCTGCTGATCGGGTTCTATTTCCACCGTCACTCCGCCTCGACCGCGGCCAACAAGGCATTCATCGTGAACCGCATCGGCGACGCCGGATTCCTGATGGGCATGATGACCATCGCCTGGTACTTCGGCTCGGTGCGCTTCACCGACATCACGCACACGCTGAACACCGGCCACTTTGCGGTTGGCGATCCCGCCATTACCTTCGCCACGCTCATGCTTTTCATCGGCGCCTGCGGCAAGAGCGCGCAGCTGCCGCTTTATGTCTGGCTGCCGGACGCCATGGAAGGCCCGACGCCGGTTTCCGCGCTCATTCACGCCGCCACCATGGTGACCGCGGGGGTGTACATGGTGGCGCGCTCCAACGCGCTGTTCATCCTGGCGCCGACCAGCATGAAGACGGTCGCCATCATCGGGGCGCTCACCGCCATCTTTGCCGCCTCCATCGGCCTGGTGCAGAACGACATCAAGCGCGTGCTCGCCTACTCCACCGTCTCCCAGCTCGGCTACATGTTCCTGGCGCTGGGCGTGGGCGCGTTCGCCGCGGGCGTGTTCCACGTCTTCACGCACGCATTCTTCAAAGCGCTGCTCTTCCTTGGCTCCGGCTCGGTGATTCACGCCATGAGCGGGGAACAGGACATGCGCAACATGGGAGATTTGTCCAAGCGCATTCCGATCACCTATCGCACCATGCTGATCGGAACGCTGGCCATTGCCGGCATCCCGCCGCTGGCGGGCTTCTTCTCCAAGGACGAAATTCTCTGGCAGGCATATTCCTCGCACAACGGCGGATTCCGCGTCCTGTGGTACGTGGGATTTTTTGCCGCGCTGATGACCGCTTTCTACATGTTCCGGCTCATCTACCTGACTTTCTGGAGCCCGAGCCGGATGAGCCACGAAGCCGAGCACCACGTGCACGAGTCGCCCAAGTCGATGACCGTGCCGCTGATGGTGCTGGCCTTCTTCTCCATCACCGCTGGATTCCTCGGGGTTCCCAAGGCGCTCGGCGGGACCAACATCTTCGAACGCTTCCTTGAGCCGGTGTTCGCCACCGAAAGCGTTACCGCGGAGGCCGGTGGTGAGCTTCCGGCTGTGAGCGAGCACGCGGAACGGGCGGGCACGAGGGAGGCTGAGACTGCCACCACGATGCCAAAGCCTGAGGGCAAGGAAGAACATGGCGGCGCCATCGAGTACATCCTCATGGGCCTGTCGGTGGCGCTGGGCTTTATCGGATGGTTCATCGCGAAGCATTTCTACGAAAAATGCGAGAAGGGCTATTGCGAGCCGATCAACGCTGCCGCTCCACCCGTGTATGCGACCTTGCTGAACAAATATTACGTTGACGAACTCTACGACTACGCTTTCACCGGACGCCGCGCGCTCGGCCCGGTTCGCCTGGGCGCGATGGGTCTCGGCGAGGCTTCCTGGAAATTCGACGCTACCGTGATCGACGGAGGCGTCAACGGCGCCGGCTGGATGACTCGCGCCGTCGCTACCCTATCCAACTGGTGGGACAAGTGGATCATTGACGGCGTGCTGGTTAACGGTCCCGCCATCGTGACCCGCCTGGTTTCCTACCCGGTGCGGCTGGTGCAGTGGGGCCTGGTGCAGTGGTACGCGCTGGTCATGGTCGGAGGGTTAATCGGGTTCGTTATTTATTACATGGTTCGGTAACGCGCTGTCGGCCATCGGCGGTCGGCAAGCAAGAAATCGGTAACCGCCAAAGGCCAATGGCCAATGGCCAGCAGCTGAGAGCTAAAGGCTAAGAGCTAATGTTTAACAACCACATCCTTTCCGTCATTCTGTTCACGCCCCTGGTGGGCGCCCTCATTCTCCTGTTCATGCCCAAGGAGAACAAGAATGCCATTCGCTGGGTGGCAAACATCTTCGCGCTCGCCGGGCTGGCGGTCTCGCTTCCGCTGATCCCGATGTTCTGGGCGGTGAAAGACCAGCCGGGATTCAAGTTCATTGAAGGCGCTGCCAACACCTGGATTCCTTCGATCGGCGCCGGGTATTACCTCGGCATCGACGGCATTAGCTTCCTGCTGATCATCCTGACCACGCTGCTGGGATGGATTTCGATCCTCTCTTCGTGGGATGCGATCCAGGACCGCGTGAAGGAATATTACATCTGGTTCCTGGTGCTGCAGACCGGCATGCTCGGCGTGTTCATGGCGCTCGACATGTTCCTGTTCTTCGTCTTCTGGGAAGCGATGCTGGTGCCAATGTACCTGCTGATCGGCATCTGGGGCGGCCCGCGCAAGCTTTATGCCGCGATCAAGTTTTTCCTCTACACCCTGTTTGGCTCGGTGCTAATGCTGTTGGGAATTTTGTTCCTCTATTTCCACCACCACACCGTCATCGGCGTGTACACCTTCGCCATTCCTGAGCTGTACAAGACGGCTCCGCAGATCACGGGCACGGCGGCGATCCTGCTGTTCTTCGCGTTCTTCATCGGGTTCGCCATCAAGGTGCCGATGTTTCCGTTCCACACCTGGCTACCGGATGCGCACGTGGAAGCTCCCACCGCCGGCTCCGTCATCCTGGCGGGCGTCCTGCTGAAGATGGGAACGTACGGTTTCATCCGCTTCTCGCTGCCGTTCTTTCCTGCGATCGCGATGATGCCGTGGGTGCGAACGCTGCTGATTACGGTCTCCATTATCGGCATTATTTATGGCGCGCTCGTCTCGCTAATGCAAAAGGACATGAAGAAGCTGGTGGCGTACAGCTCGGTCAGCCACCTCGGCTTCTGCACCCTGGGAATCTTTGTCGTGAACCAGGCAGGCCTGGCCGGGTCGGTGTTGCAGCAGATCAATCACGGCATCTCGACCGGCGCGCTGTTCTTGATCGTCGGCGTGCTGTACGAGCGGCGCCACACCCGCGAGATATCCGAGTATGGCGGCATCTCCAACGTCATGCCGGTGTACGCAACCATAACCATGATCATGTTCCTCTCCTCGATGGGCCTGCCGCTGCTGAACGGCTTCATTGGAGAGTTCACCATCCTGCAGGGCACGTTCGTCGAGAGCAAGACCTGGGCGGCGTGGGCGGTGCCGGGCGTCATCCTGGCGGCGGCATACCTGCTGTGGCTCTACCAGCGCGTATTCTTCGGCCAGGTAACCAATCCGAAAAATGAGAAGTTGGCGGACCTGAGCCCGCGCGAAGTCTTGACCTTCGCGCCGCTGATTGCCATGGCGTTGATCATCGGCCTTTATCCCAAGCCGTTTTTCCAGATCCTTGAGCAGCCGGTGCAGCAACTGGTGCAGACGGTCAGGCCCTCGCTAACGCAAAACGCGAAGGCAATCAACCCGACTCCCTCAATATCTGTCATCCCGAGCGGAGTGAACCGGCAGGCCAGCGCAGTCGAGAGAGCCCAACAGCGCGAGTCGCGACCGGTAGGCCAACACGCATTTTCATCCAACCGCGCAAAGGTTCTCGCAGCAGACACCAATAACGCGTCCGTGCCGATTGCGGCGGCGGCGCACTAGGGGAGCGAACTTGCCTACGTCTTTCTTTACCGGCACCGATTACGCGCTGTCGCTTCCCATGATCCTGCTTTCGCTGTTCGGCCTCGGCGTGCTGATCATCGACCTGATGCTGCCCGCCGAATGGAAGCGCTGGAACGCGGCCACGGCGCTGATCGGCCTCGCCTTCTCGACGGCGGCGGTAGTGCGCGTTCACCTCGGACACTTTGCCGACGGACGCCCGTTGGTCGGCAGCTTCGCTTACCTGACGAACTCCGGCGGGCAGGTGGTCGGGTCCGTGCTCATGGACGGGTTCGCCATTTACTTCTTCTACTTGTTCCTGCTGGGCGCCGCTGTCGCCATCCTGATGTCGGTGCACTACCTGGAAATCGAGCGCGAGCACCACGGCGAGTTCTATGCCCTCATCCTGTTCTCTGTTGTCGGCATGATGTGCATGGCCAGCGGCTACGACATCGTGCTGCTGTTCATCGGCCTGGAACTGATGGCGATTTCCACCTACGTGTTGGTCGGCTTCCTCCGGCGTGACAAGCGGTCCAATGAAGCCGCCCTGAAGTACCTTCTGCTGGGCGCTTTCTCCAGCGGCATCTTCGCCTATGGCCTTTCGCTGCTCTACGGGCTCTCGGGCAGCACCAACCTGTACGTGATCGCGCAGGCATTGCAGCACAACTACCGCATCAATCCCAAGGATCCGATCGCGATTGTCGCCATGCTGACCACCGCGACCGGCCTGCTGTTCAAGGTCGCCGCCGTGCCCTTCCACCAGTGGGCGCCCGACGCCTATGAAGGCGCTCCTACCAGCGTTACCGGTTACATGTCGGTCGCGGTCAAGGCCGCGGGCTGGGCGATGCTGCTCCGGATTTTCCTCTGGGGACTGTATCCGCTGCGGCCCGTGTACCTGCCGCTGCTGGTGTTTGTGTCGATTGCCACCATGACCGGCGGAAACCTGGCGGCACTGACGCAGTCGAACCTCAAGCGCCTGCTGGCCTATTCTTCGATCTCGCACGTCGGATACATGCTGCTCGGCCTTATCGCCAGCGATAACATCACCAACAAGACCGGCATCCAGGGCATCCTTGTCTACCTGCTGGTGTACACGTTCATGAACCTCGGCGCGTTCGCGGTTGTCACTTCGCTGCGGCGGCGCGACATTATCGGCGACGAGATTGACGATATCGCCGGTCTTTTCTTCAAGGCGCCCACCGAGGCCGTGCTGATGCTGCTGTTCCTGCTGTCGCTTGCTGGAATTCCGCCCCTGGCGGGCTTCTATGGCAAGTACTTCATCTTCCTCAGCCTGATTCAGACCGGACACTACCTGCTGGCCAGCGTTGCCGTGCTCTACGCCGTGCTCGGCCTCTACTACTACATGCGCATTGCCAACGCGATGTTCATGCGCCAGGCGACCGAACCCGACCCCGTCGTGATCAGCCCCGGCATGCAGATCGCGCTGGCGGTGACCGCGATTGGCACCGTTGGTATCGGAATTTTTCCTGAGTTCTTCATCCGCGCTGCCGGCTGGTCGCTGGGCATGCAACAGACAGGGACATCGCTCCTCGGCCTGCTGCGCTGAACGCTTAGCCACCGAGGACACAGAGAAACGAACCTCGGTGCCGGGTCTTCAGATCACACCTTGGTCCGACATGGCCGACAACCAACGACCAACCACCAACGACGATGGCGCAGGGAAAAAGAACTTCCTTGTCACCGTCGCGCGCTACAGCCAGCTTGCGTTCGTGCTTCCGGCCTGTACTGTCGTGGGATGGCTGATCGGGCTGGCGCTTGACCACTGGCTGCACAAGAACTGGATTTACCTGGCAGGACTTTTGGCCGGCATCGCCGCCGGGTTTGTCGAACTGGTGCGCACCGTCCTCTCCTCGGAATCGAAGCAGTGAAGATCACCTAGGCACGACACCAATGTCCGCCGTCGCCAAAGCAACTCCGGCCGTCGCCCGCTACGCTGCCGCACTGCGCTACGAGCTTAGCGTTCGCAATGAAGCTTATGCCAAGACGCACCAGTTGAAGCACCAGGCGAGCTACGGTTCGCAGCCGGTCATCTGCTACGAGCCCGACGGCCAGTGCCACGGGAACTTTCTGCCGCGGGCCTATCGCGCCATTCTGGCAAACCCGCTCTGGGCGCGACGTCTGCGGAAGGCGCACACCAGCGCCCGCACCGCGCTGCCGCGCAATGACCGCGGCTTCTGGTGCGAGCTGGATTCCTCGAACAGCTCCGACGCGTTATTGATGAACGTGTTCTGCTATCCCGGCGTCTTCGACGACGGGCGCGTCATCACGCTGCTCGGCTTGGAAAGCGGCGCCGTGCCGGAATTCGGTTTCAAGGCGCGCGTGCCGCTCCAGGAAGGGAAGTTCGATCGCACCGAGGTGGACATGCGGCTTGGGTCGCTGCTG
Source organism: Terriglobales bacterium (assembly GCA_035691485.1). Classification (NCBI taxonomy): domain Bacteria; kingdom Pseudomonadati; phylum Acidobacteriota; class Terriglobia; order Terriglobales; species Terriglobales bacterium. Next base: position 33,168 of record DASSIZ010000042.1, on the reverse strand, counting down.
CTCGAGGCCAAACTGACGGAAGCGGATTTCCAGACGCGGGAACGGGAGATTGTCGAGAATTACCGGGATTTTGCCGGCGTGTTCGACCGCAAGGCGTTGCCGAAGGTGAAAGACCGGTATCTTTCGTACCAGCTTATCCGCAACGTGCTCGCGGCCGTGGCACACGATTGCGCGTTTTGCGTGCTATGCGACCAGCGCCGTCCCGACCTGCTGCAGGCGTGGTATGAAATCATGCGGTGCGTCCGCCCGGCGGACCTGCGGGTAAGGTGCAAAATTCTGACCTGGCAGGAGCTGGCGGCGGTGCTGCCCCAACAGCTGCGGGACTTCCTGGAGGAGAAGTATGGAATTCTCGGGAATTTGTAATTTGAAATTTGTAATATGCAATTTGAAGGAACGACCACCAACCCTTGCAACGCCCGGCTGCTTTTCAAATTACCAATTACCAATTACAAATTACTAATTGCCCAATACTCACGAACCCGTCGAACCGGTGCCAGGGCCTGTAGCCTCTCCAGCGGATCCGGCTGCGGAAAGGTTCTATTCCGGCGCGATGGACCGTATCCGCGGCTTCATGGCGGCCATCGGGCTGGTCGCGACCATCGTGGCGTGGACTGCCTTAGGCTGGAAGGTTGCCGTCGGGCTGGCGCTGGGATGCGCGATCGCGTGGATGAATTTCTACTGGCTGAAGCAGGCGGTGAGCGCGCTCGCCGACCGCGTGACCAGCACCGGGCTGCCGCAATCGAGCCGCGGAATCGTGACCCGCTTCCTGCTGCGTTACGCTTTAATCGCGCTCGGTGCGTATGCTATATTCCTAGTTTCCAGAGACAGTCTTTACGGCCTCCTGGGCGGCCTGTTTCTGACCGTGGCGGCGATTCTGTGCGAAGCAGTTTACGAAGTCATAGTTTCGTTCCGCCGTGGGTTGTAGCCGGTTATTGGAAGCCAGCAACTAGAAACCAGCAACTGCTTTTCCATGCCTGAGCAACTGCCATTTACAGCGCTGCTGAACCGGATTTTTGCCGGGCCCGTCGACGCACTTCTGCGCGCCGTTCATCTGCCGCCGGAGTATCCGCAGGCGCCGATCTCGAACGCCGTCGCCATGGAAATCCTGGTGGTCGGATTTCTCATTTTGGTGTTCCTGCTGGTGCGCGCGAGCCTGTCGGTGGAGCGGCCCGGCGGCATCCAGCACATTTTTGAAGGTCTGCACGGATTCATCACGCAGCAGAGCCGCGAAATCATCGGCCACCACAGCGAGGGCTACACGCCATTTCTGCTGGCGCTCGGGCTGTTCATCCTATGCTGCAATTTGATTGGGTTGATCCCTGCTTTTGAAGCGCCGACCGGCGCCAGTCCGACGGTGCCGCTGGGGTGCGCCATCGTGGCGTTCGTCTACTACCATATTCAGGGTGTCAAGCGTCAGGGCGCGCTGCATTATGCGAAGCACTTCGCCGGACCGATGCCGGCGCTGGCGCCACTGATGATTCCGATTGAAATCATCAGTCACCTGGCACGCATGCTGTCGCTCACCATTCGTTTGTACGCCAACATGTTTGCCGGCGACATGGTGACGCTGGTGTTCTTCTCGCTGGTGCCCATCGGCATCCCGGTGCTGTTCATGGGTCTGCACATCGGCGTCTCGTTCCTGCAGTCGTATATCTTCGTGCTCCTGGTCACCGTGTATTTGAGTGGTGCGGTCGCGACCGAACATTGATTTGAGTTCTGAGTTGTGAGCTGTGAGTGATTCGCTCAAAACTTGCAACTGGCAACTTACAATTGCTTCCAGCGTGAGGGCCTCTGCAAGAGGATGAGGTCAACCACCTCCTGGCGGCACAGCGGGTCCCCGGCGAGCCGGGTTTTGGCTCGGCGAGGCTTCCGATTCATACCAAGGAGAAACAAAAGCAATGCGCAAGACAATAAGCTACGTATTCCTGATGCTGGCGGTGATGTGCTTCGCCGTGCCTGCCTTTGCCCAGGGTGCGGTGAGCCCTGAAGCAGGACGCACCGCCATGTGGGTCGCAATCACCTCCGGCTTCTCGATGGCGATCGCTTCTGCGGTGTGCGGCTTGGGACAGGGCCGGGCAACCGCAGCGGCCGCCGAAGCGCTGGCCCGCAATCCCGGCGCGCGCCCCGGCATCCAGCTTGCACTCATTCTGGGCCTGGCGCTGATCGAGTCGCTGGCGCTTTACACGCTGGTGATCATCTTCGCCAAGGTCTCCGTGCCGGCATGGTTGATTCCTCATTGATCCCCGGCTGATGGATTCACCCGACCGTGCCCTGTCCAAGCCGGGTTGTGGCTTGGGCAGGGAATTTTTTTGCCGCGGAAAGCCAAAGTGACTTCCGTCCTTCAATACAAGCACGTGACCAAGCAGTACGGCGGATTCATGCGCTCGGCCGTGGTAGCGCTGGATGATTTCTCGCTTGCCATCGAGCGTGGCGAGATCTTCGGCTTCCTGGGGCCGAACGGCGCGGGAAAAACCACCGCCATTCACCTGGCCATGGGCTTCATGCGCGCGTCGCGTGGGGCGGGCATGATGCTGGACCGGCCGTTCGGAGACGCTCCCACGCGTCGACGTGTCGGATTCCTGGCGGAAAACGTCGCGCTCTATCACCGGCCGGCTGCCCGCCTGGTTCGCTTCTACGGCGCTCTCAACGGTCTCCGCGATCCCCGCCTGGCGCGCGCCGTGCGCGACGTCGTGGACACGCTGGAGTTGACCGATGTCGCCGACCGCAATATCGGGAAGTTCTCGCGCGGGATGCTGCAGAGGGTAGGACTCGCGCAAGCCCTGGTTAACGATCCCGAATTGCTCATCCTGGACGAGCCGACCTCGGCGTTGGATCCTCTCGGCCGTGTCGCGGTCCGCGAGCTGCTGCTGCGCGCGCGCGGCGCAGGCAAAACCATCTTTCTGAGCTCGCACCTGTTGTCGGAGATCGAGCTGATTTGCGACCGAGTCGGCATTCTCCATCGCGGCCGCCTGGCCAGAATCGGACGCACCGCCGAGCTGCTGGAATCAAGCGAGCAATGCGAGGTGGTCGCGCGCGGGATCCCCGCAGCTTCGTTCCCGCAGTCGATCAGCGAAAATGGCGTGGTGCGCTTCACCGTCCCTCATGCCGCGCAGCGGGAGTCGATTGAGCGCGTGTGGTCGCTGGGCGGGGAAATTATCAGACTGAATCCAGTGAAACAATCTTTGGAGCAGATATTCGTCGAGCTCACGTCGAAGTCAGACGACGTGAAACGTGAAAGCTGAAACGTGAAACCTGTGTTTCTAATTGCCGCGAACTTCGTGCGCGAGAACCGCTGGCCGCTGATCTCGCTGCTGGTGTACGTGCTCGTGTTCGGCGGGGCCGCGATAATCCTGGGCGGCTCGACGCTGGAGGATGCGGTCTTCTTTCTGCGCTCGGTCGGCGTTTATGGTGTGGCATTTACCGGCTTGCTGGCGGCGTCGGGCGTCAACAATGAACGACGCACGCGGCGCATGCTCGCCGTGCTGTCGAAGGGCATTGAACGCTGGCAATATTTGGGCGGGCTGCTGCTGGGCGTGATGGCCGATGCCGCGATCTACAGTGTCGCCATCGTCGCTGTCGGAACATTGGCGTTTGCGCGCTACGGCCAATCTCCGGCCGTGCTGTGGGAGCTTGTCGGTTTGCTGCTGGCGTCGTTCCTGCTGGCCGCAACGGTGGCGCTGTTCTACTCCACCCTCCTGCATCCGCTGATGGCGACCGCGGCCGCGGCGATCACACTGGCGACGATGGGCGCCCTTGGGAGGGTTCTCGGCGGCATGTGGGCAAACGTATTGCCCAGTTACACGCTGGCGGAAGCAATGGTCAACATCAGCGGGTCCGGCTGGCACGCGCCTTGGGCGGCATGCGGGTGGGCGGTGGCGGAATCGGTGGTGTTCGCAGCCATGGCAGCGCTGGCTTTTTCGCAGCGGGACATTGCGGTGGCAATCGAATAGCTACTTCATCAGGTCGTGTGCGCTTTGCAGCGCGTAATTGATGACCCTTCCAGGCAGCACGCCGAGGTAGATGGTCGCCAGCACGGCGGCGGTGAGCGAGACGGCGAGTGCGGCAGGCATGGGAATCATCGGAGAATCGTCCTTCGGTTCCCGCATGTACATGACGACAATAACGCGCAAGTAGTAATACGCGGCAATGGCGCTGTTGAGCACGCCGATGATAGTCAGTCCGACGAGGTCGGATTTCAGCGCGGCGCTAAAGACGTAGAACTTGGCGAAGAACCCGCCGGTAATCGGAATTCCAATCAGCGACAGCAGGAAGACGGTGAGCACGGCGGCCAGACCGGGGGCGCGGCGGCCGAGCCCGGAGTAGTCGTCGATCAGGACGTAGCGCTCGTTCTGCGCCGCGAAGTGCGCGATCACGATGAAGGCGCCCGCGTTCATCACGGCGTATGAGGCAGCGTAGAAAATGGCGGCGGAGATGCCGATATCCCTGGCCGCGGCGAAGGCGCATAGCAGGTATCCGGCGTGGGCGATCGAGGAATAGGCCAGCATGCGCTTGACGTTGGTCTGCACCAGCGCGCCGATGTTCCCCAGGGTCATGGAAAGAACGGCCGAGCACCACACCACCCAGAACCATCCCGGAGCGGCGGCGGCGAACAGGATGCGCAGCAACACCGCGAACGCCGCGGCCTTGGGCGCGGTGGACATCAGGGCCACCACCGGCGCCGGCGCACCTTCGTAAACGTCAGGCGTCCAGACGTGGAACGGAGCTGATGCGACCTTGAATCCCAGACCGATGAACATCAGCGCCATGCCGGCATAGGCGAGCGCCGGCGCGCCGCCGCGCAGGGAAGCGGCGATCAGGTAGATGCTGGTGGAACCGGTGGCGCCGAACATCAGCGCCACGCCGTAAAGGAAAAACGCCGTCGCAAACGAGCCCAGGAGAAAGTATTTCAGCGACGATTCCGCGCCGGTGGCGGAGCGCCGGCGAAAACCGGCCAGGATGTAAGTAGAAATGGAAGAGATTTCAAGCGCAATGAAGATCAGCACCAGCTCGACGGCGGAGGACATCAGCATCATGCCGACCGAGCCCAGCAGGATGAGCCCGTAGTACTCGCCGAGCCGGATGCGCTGCACGGCGAGGTAATCAAACGATGCCAGGATCACGGTGGCGGCGACGAAGCCGACGATCAAGTGGAAGAAGATGCTGAAGCTGTCCACCTGGATCATGCCGAACCAGGCCTGGCCGGGATGGCCGCTCTGGTACAGCGTGGCAGCAATGGCGAGCAGCGTTCCGGTGAGCGCGATCATCCCGACGCGCTTGCGGTCGTCGTGCTCGGGCAGGAGCGGCTCGACAACCATGACCGCCATGCCGAAGATGGTGAGCAGCAGCTCGGGCAGGATGCGGATGTAGTCGGCGGCGCTCATCGTCCCACCTGGCTGATGGTTTGCGCGGCGGTGGCAAGCACATGCCGGACCGCGGAATCGACGGCGTTGATCCAGATCAGCGGCGCGACTCCCATCACCAGCGCCGCCAGCGCCGGCGGCCAGAGCGCGACGCGCTCACGCAGGTCGAGGTCGGGGAGCTTGAGGTTAACGTCATGGCTGATCTTCCCGTAGAAGACGCGCTGGTACATCCAGAGCATGTAGCAGGCGCTCCAGATCACGCCCGTGGCAGCGAGGATGCCCCAGATGGAATGCGCCAGGAAGGCGCCGCTGAGCACGAGAAACTCGCCGACGAAGCCGTTGAGCAATGGCAATCCGATCGAGGACAGGGTAATGATCAGGAAGAAGGTGGCGTAGATGGGCATGGGCGTAGCCAGCCCGCCGAATTCGCTGATCTCGAAGGTGTGACGGCGCTCGTAAATGATGCCCACCAGCATGAACAGCGCGCCGGTAGAGACGCCGTGCGCCAGCATGACAAAAACGGCGCCTACCTGGCCTGCCTGCGTCATGCTGAAAATTCCGAGCACGACAAATCCGAGATGGCTGACGGAGGAATACGCGACCAGCTTTTTCAGGTTTGGCTGCACCATCGCGACCAGCGCGCCGTAGATGATGCCGATGATGGCGAGCGCGGCAATCCAGGGCGCGTTGCGGCGGGCTTCGTCGGGAAAGAGCCCGACATTGAAGCGCAGCAGACCGTAGGTTCCCATCTTCAGCAGCACGCCGGCCAGCAGCACCGAGCCCGCGGTAGGCGCTTCCACGTGGGCATCCGGCAGCCAGGTGTGCAGCGGGAACATCGGCACCTTTACGGCGAAGGCGATGAAGAAGCCAAGGAAGAGCCAGCGCATCGCCGCGGCTGCTTCCGTCGCGCCCGCGCCGCGGAGCCACCGCTGAATGTCGGCAAATTGGAACGACCCAACGTGAGCGTAAAGCCACAGGATCGCCGCCAACATGAAGACGGAGGCGATCATGGTGTAGAGGAAAAACTTCACGGCAGCGTAAACGCGGCGCTCGTGTCCATACACGCCGATGAGCAGCGCCATCGGGATCAGGCTGGCTTCCCAGAAGAAATAGAACAGGAAAAGGTCGAGTGAGACAAAGACGCCGATCAGCGCCGTCTCCAGCACCAGGAGCAGGATGAAAAATTCCTTTACCCGGTCATGCACGGAGCGCCACGAGATCAGCACGCACAGCGGCGTCAGGAACGTGGTCAGCAGAACCAGCCAGAGCGAGATGCCGTCGATAGCTACGTGGTAGTGAATGTTGGGCGTAGAAATCCAGTGCGCATCCTGCTCGAACTGGAACCCGGCGTGGCTGCGCGCGAAGTGCACCGGCAGGTGCAGAGAGAGCACGAACGTCAGCAGGGTAATGACCAGCGCGAACACGCGGATGTCCCGGTCGCGCCGCGGGAAAAACAAGAGCAGCAGCGCGCCGGCCAGCGGTGCGAAAGTGACGATCGTCAGGATGTGGCTGTTCAGCGTGCTCATTTCACACCCAGCCAAACCATGTACGCGACCACGGCGGCGCCGCCCAGCGCCACCCATCCCGCGTAAGAGCGAATGTTGCCCGATTGCATGCGGCGGAAGCCGTTGGAGACATCGCGGGCCGCCTCCGCGGTTTCGTTAATGGTGCCGTCGATCGCGCCGGCGTCAATCATCCGCCATAAAACGTTGCGCGAGCCCTGAATGATGGGCCGCACCAGAAGCCAGTCGTAGATTTCGTCCACGTAGTACTTGTGCTCGAGCGCGTCATAGGCGCCGGCGAAGCGCTGGCGCAGCTTGGCGGGAAGGTCGCGGCGCTGGTAATACATGAACCATGCCAGCGCGATCCCGAGCAGAGCGGCACCGGTGGCGGCCAGGGTCAGCGCGATCTCCGACGGCGCGTGACCTTCCGTGGGAGTGGTGGCGGCGGCTTCCGGCGCGGTGGCGTGCTCCTCGAACACGGGGGCCAGGAAGTGCTCGAAATGATTGCTGCCGCCCAGTACCTGCGGCCATCCGATCCAGCCGCCGGCCAACGACAGCACCGCCAGCACCACCAGCGGGATCAGCATCACCTTCGGGCTTTCATGGACCGTGTGCTCGTGCGCATGGTGCTCCCGCCCGGCGAATTCCCGCTGCGGATAGCGGATATTCACCGATGCCCTGTCTCCGGTGATGGAACGAATTTCCGCCTCGAAGTACAGCATGTTGGAGGTGGGGACCCGGACCTTCATGGTCGTACTGCGATGGAGCGGATCAATACCCAGCGCGCCACGGGTCTGCAGTTCCTTGTAGACCTTGTCCAGGTACTTCTCGGGGACAATCAATTCCACGTCGGCAAGCACCGCCTGTTGCGCCGCGGGCGGCTGTTGTGTGCCGCGGAATTCGCCGAAGAAGGTGAGAAACCAGAGCCGGAACATGTAGAAGGCGGTCAAGAAGGCTGAAAAAAGTCCAACCGCCCAGAATCCCCACGAGCCAAATGGACTCGCCCATGAGCGGTAGAGGATTTCATCCTTGGAAAAGAAGCCGGAGAGCGGAAAAATGCCGGCGATAGCGAAGGTGGCGACCGTCATCGTCAGGAAGGTGGCGGGAATCTCGCGCATCAGGCCGCCCATCTTGCGCATGTCCTGTTCGCCGCCGAGGGCGTGGATCACGGAACCGGCGGCCAGGAAGAGCAGCGCCTTGAAGAAGGCATGCGTCATCAGGTGGAACATGCCCGCCGAATACGCGGCCACGCCGCAGGCCAGCACCATGTAACCGAGTTGGGAGATGGTGGAGTAGGCAAGCACGCGTTTGATGTCGTGCTGCACGGTGCCGATGGTGGCGGCAAACAACGCCGTGGCGGCCCCGATGATCGCAACTACGGTGAGGGCGGTGGGGGCGCGGTCGAAGATAACGTGGGAGCGCGCGATCATGTACACGCCGGCGGTAACCATGGTGGCGGCGTGAATCAACGCCGAGACGGGCGTCGGGCCTTCCATGGCGTCCGGCAGCCAGACATAAAGAGGAAGCTGCGCGGATTTTCCGCAAGCGCCGACCAGCAGCAATAGTCCGATCGTGGTCAGCAGGCCGGCGGTTGCTTCGGGCGGCATGCCGGAGACTCTCTGAAAGACACTGGTGAAATCGAGCGTCGAGAAATTCTTGATCAACAGGAAAAGGGCGATGAGGAAACCGAAGTCGCCAATGCGGTTTACGATGAATGCCTTCTTGCCGGCGGACGCGGCCGAATCGCGCAGGAAGAAGAAGCCGATCAACAGGTACGACGCCAGTCCCACGCCTTCCCATCCGACGAACATCAGCAGGTAGTTGTCCGCCAGCACCAGCGTAAGCATGAAAAACATGAACAGGTTCAGGTAGGAGAAAAAGCGGTAATAGCCGCCTTCGTGGGCCATGTAGCCGACGGAATAGACGTGGATCAGGAAGCCGACGCCGGTGACGATCAGGATCATGAGCAGCGAAAGCTGATCGAGATAGAAGCCGTAGCTGACCAGGAAATCGCCGGCGCCGAGCCAGGGGCCATAATTCTCGATGTGGGGAATGCCGGCGGATGGAAGCTGCGCGAACTGCGCCGCCACCTTCCAGGCCCACAACACGGACGCCCCGGGAAACGCCAGCCCGACCGCCGTAACCACGTTCTTCGAAAAACGCCGTCCGAACAGGCCGTTGACAACGGCGCCGGCCAGCGGGAGCAGCGGTATGAGCCAGAGATTCATAAGCTAGTAGTCAGTAGGCAGCCATTCAATGCGCACTTTTGGCCGGTCTGAATCTTGACTACCGACCGCCGACTGCCCTCTTACAGCTTCAGCAAATTCACTCGATCAACATTCAAGGTTTCCCGGGTGCGGAAAACGGAGATGATAATGGCCAGTCCGACCGCAGCCTCCGCGGCCGCGACTACCATCACGAAAAAGACGAACACCTGCCCGCTGAGCCGGTGCCAGTGCGCCGCGAAGGCGACAAAGGCCAGGTTCACGCCGTTCAGCATCAGCTCGATGCACATGAAAATGGTGATGATGTTGCGCTTGACCAGGAACCCGGCCACGCCGCAGCCGAACAGGATGGCGCTGAGCACCAGGTAGTAGGAAAGTGGGACCATCAGCGCTCCCTCCTCGCCAGCACCACCGCGCCCATGATGGCGACCAGGATGAGCACCGAGGTGACCTCAAACGGCAGCAGAAAGTCACGGAAGAGCAGGCGTCCGATCTCCGGTGGTGTCCCGGGCAGCGCACCGGCGGAAACCGCTCCCGATGCCGGGTTCTGCCGGACCAGTATCCATGCCACCACGCCCATTAAGACCAAGCCGCCCGGCACGCCGAGAACGAGCGCAATGCGGCTGCCGCGAATACGCTCTTCCTCGCCGGCATTGAGCAACATGATGACAAAAACAAACAGCACCATGATCGCGCCGGCATAGATGATCACCTGGATGACGGCGACGAATTCGGCGCCCAGGAGCATGAACTCCACCGCCAGCGAGCCCATGACGACGATCAGCGACAGCGCGCTGCTGATGGGATGGCGCTGCGCGAGCAGGTTGACGGCGCCTGCCACGCAAATGGCGCCGAACAGCGAAAATAGTGCGAGATGGAGCATCTTTTCAGTTCATGTGCAGCGGCGGAATTTATTCCGCCAAATTGAATCCCGCGGATTGAAATCCGCCGCTACACCAAGTTCACGCTCGCAATGCCACGGCCAGGCTGGTGATGATGACGTTGGCGACCGATAGCGGCAGCAGGAATTTCCAACTGAACGCCATCAACTGGTCGTAGCGGAAGCGCGGCAACGTTCCGCGGATCCAGATATATAAAAAAAGGAAAAACAGCACCCGCAGGAAAAACCAGAACAAGGGCAACAGGGCCTGCAGCAGCGCTGGCCCGAATACCGGCCCGCTCCATCCGCCCAGGAATAGCACCGAGGCAAGACAGGCAACGGTCACCATGTTGGCGTACTCGGCCATGAAGAACATGGCGAACTTCATCGAGCTGTACTCGGTGTGGTAGCCGGCGACCAGTTCGGTTTCCGCTTCCGGCAGGTCGAAGGGCACGCGGTTGGTCTCCGCGAACGCGGCGCAAAGATAAATGAAAAAAGCGAAGATTTGCGGGAACGAGCCGCCACCGAAAATGTTCCAATGCCAGAAGCCTCCGAGTTGCCGCTCCACAATTCCGCGCAGGCTGAAGGTGCCGGAGAGGATGAGAACGCCGACCAGCGACAGGCCGAGCGTGACCTCGTAACTCACCATCTGCGCGCTCGCCCGCAACGAGCCGAGCAGCGAATACTTGCTGTTCGAAGACCATCCCGCGAGTGCGATACCGTACACGCCCATGGACGTGATCCCCAGGATGACCAGCAGCGCGACGTTGACGTCGGTGATCTGGAAAGGAATGCGCGCGCCCCGAATCGTCACCCAGCCGCCGAAGGGAATGACGGCGATGGAAGTCAGCGCCAGGGTCAACGATAAGATCGGCGCCAGCAGGTACAAGGACCTGTTGACATAAGGAGGTGTGAGGTCTTCTTTAAAGATAAACTTTAAGCCGTCGGCGAGCGGCTGCAGCAGTCCGAACGGGCCTACGCGCGACGGTCCCCAGCGGTTCTGAATATGGCCCACGAGCTTGCGTTCGAGCCATACCGTGTAGGCGACGATGGTCAGAAGCACTACCAGCGCGATCACGATCTTGACGATCGAGACCAGGACAAACATACCGACACTGAGATTGCCTGACAAGCTGTTCGCTCTTAGCTTTTCAAACCGCGACTTCTTTGTCGGCCGGATCCTTCTGCTCGCTCTCGATGACCGAATTCAGCGTCTTCGAGAACCTTCCGAGCGTGCCCGAGGTAAACAGCGTGTCCTCCGACGGCACGATCAGGTCGGGATGGCTCGGAACGCCACTGACCGGCACGATGCGCGTGTGCTCGTCGTTGCCGGCCATCAGGTTCAGACGCGAGACATCGTAGCCGGGCACGAGGCGCTGGATCTCGTCCAACATTGCCAGCGCATCAAACGGGCTTAGCTTCGGTTCCAGCCCGTGACGTTCCAGCCAGATCGCGTGACGATCGGCCTCGCCGGATTGAGCCCCGCGCGACTGCCCCATGTCGACGCGCAGGCGCTGCCCGAAGGGCACAAGCTTGCGAACGTCGTAGCCGGTTTGCGCGGCAATGCGGACGATGATCTCGAAATCCGTCTTGGTACCTTCAACTTCCCCCGCCTTGCGCAGCAATTGCAGATCGCCGCAAGTGTTGGTGAAGGTGCCCGACTTCTCGTAAGCGCACGCTGCCGGCAGTACGACGTCGGCAGCCACGGCGGTCTCATTCAAGAACATGTCCTGCACGACGACGAACGCCTTTGACAACACGAACGCATCGAGGCCGTAGCGGGCGACCGGATTCGAGCCGACGATGTAGAGCGCCTTGATGCTGCCGTCTTTGGCGCCATCGAACATTCCGCGCAGGTCCAGGCCCGGCTGCCTGGGAACCGAGGCGAACCACTCTTCCTGCGGCAGTGCGGCGTTGACCGGCAGGTATCCGGGCAGCAGGTCGGGAAACAAGCCCATGTCGGCGGCGCCTCGGGAGTTCGCGTAGTCACCCAGGCAAATGAACTTGGCATTCGGCAACGCGCGCACCAGTTCGGCAATGCCGGCAGCGCGCAATTCAGAACCGAAGATCACGACCAGCTGCTGCTCACCGCGAAGTTTTTCACGCAGTTGCGAAAGCGTGTCCGCCGATGTTTCACCGGCTGCCAGCGCGGATGGCGCAGCATCGTTTCCGGCGAGGAAGTGAACGAACGCGCTCTCCCCGTTGTCTTCGGAAACTTGCGAGAACACCGCGGCCTGGCGGCGCAACTTGATAGGCGAGGAATTAACCACGTACAGCCGCGCGCGGCGCAGGCGCACGTTGTTGCGGATCTGCCAGGCGAGCAGCGGGTGCTGGTCGGTGGGGTTGTTGCCGATGAGCAAGATCGCCGGCGCGATGGTAACGTCGCGCATGCTCGCGGTGCGGTCGTTTCCGCCGAGGGCGTTCACGAAGCCGGGAAAATCGGCGGTGCGGTGGTGGTCAACGCTGTTGGTGCCCATCACCGTGCGCGCGAATTTCTGCAGCAGGTAATTCTCTTCGTTGCTCGTCCGGTTCGAGCCGATTACCCCGAACGCCCGGCCGCCATGTTCTTCCTTGATCTGCTTGAACCGTGTGCCAATCAGCTCCAATGCGTCTTCCCACGTGGCCGGTTGAAGCCTGCCATCACGTCGGATCATCGGCTGCTTGAGGCGGCGCGGGTCGTCGGCAAAATCGAACGCGTAGCGTCCCTTGATGCAGAGGAAATCGGCGTTGATGCCGCTCTTGTCGCGATTGTCACCGCGCACGATCTCCATGCCCCCCGGCGCGCGCCGCACCCCGAGCGTGGTCTTGCACCCGTCGCCGCAATGGGTGCAGATCGAGCCGACGTGGTGCATCTCCCAGGGCCGCGTCTTGTAGCGATAGGCGCCGCTGGTGAGCGCGCCGACCGGGCAGATGTCAATGCACATGCCGCATTCTTCGCACCACAGGTAATCTTGCTTGTTGGGCGCGATGGTCTGCGACGAGCCGCGGTTCTGCACGCCCAGCGCCCACACGTCCATGCCCTCGCCGCAGACGCGCACGCAGCGGTAACACATGATGCAGCGCGGCCGGTCGAAGTACACCACGGGCGACCACTGCTGCTCGTCGCGGTGGTTCTTGATGTCGATCAGCTTGGACTCGGCGGCGCCGTAGGTGAAGGTCATGTCCTGCAGTTCGCACTCGCCTCCGGCGTCGCACACCGGGCAATCCAACGGATGGTTGCCGAGCAGCAACTCCAGCATCGACTTGCGCGCCTGCCGGACCTCATCGTTCTCGCTGCTGACGTTCATGCCTTCGCTGATCACGGTGGTGCAGGCGGTCTGCAGCTTCGGCATTTTTTCGATCCGCACCAGGCACATTCGGCACGCGCCCTGCAGCGACAACCCGGGGTAATAGCAGAACGACGGGATCTCGATGCCTGCCGACTTGCAGGCCTCGATCAGCAGCGTTCCCGAGGGCGCCGTGATCTTCTTGCCGTCGATCGTGATGTTGACGTCAGCCATGAAAAGTTCAATTGTGTAATCGGGTAAAGTAACCGACTACCGTTTTTGTCGTGCTGTGCGTTGCGCGGAAATAATTTGCGCATCCGCGGTGTTCGGCAGCGCGTGATACATTCGAATGATCCGAATCGCAAAAGCCTTGGTCCTGTCTCGCAGTGACTCCGGCTCCGATCGCACTTCGCCACCTCCAACGGGTTGCAACTTTACACAATTACCCGATTACCAAATTTCACTTTATGCGAGCACCGGCAATTGCTCGACCGTGTTCTTCTCATAAGGACACGGCCTACCCTCCAGGTGTGCTTCGAATTCTTCCCGGAATTTCTTGACGATCGAAATGATCGGCATGGCGGCAGCGTCGCCCAGCGGGCAGAACGTGCGCCCCAGCATGTTTTCCGCCAGGTATTGAATGTTGTCGATGTCCTTCTTCACGCCGGCACCGGCGTGGAAGCGGTTCAACGTCTTCTTCAGCCAGTCCGTACCTTCGCGGCAAGGAATGCACCAGCCGCAGCTCTCGTGTTGGTAGAACATCATGATGCGCTGCGCGTACTTCACCATGCAGGTCTGGTCGTCGAGCACGATCACGCCGCCGGAGCCGAGAAACGTCCCCGCCTTCATGCAGGAATCAAAATCCATGGCGATGTCGCACTCTTCCGCTTTGAGCACCGGCACCGACGATCCCCCGGGCGTGATCGCCTTCAACTGGCGGCCTTTCCAGATGCCGCCGCCGACTTCCTCGATCATCTTGCGCAGGTTGTAGCCAAGCGGAAGCTCGTACACGCCGGGCTTATTGACGTGCCCGCTCAGGCAGAACAGGCGCGTGCCGCCGTTTTTCGGCGTCCCGATCTCGGCGTATTTTGTGCCGCCGCCGAGCATGACGTGCGGCACGCTGGCCAGGGTCTCAACATTATTAATGATGGTGGGGCCGCCCCAGAGTCCGACGACGGCAGGGAAGGGCGGACGGATGCGCGGAATCCCGCGCTTTCCCTCCAGCGATTCCATCAGCGCCGATTCTTCTCCAACCTCGTATGCGCCGGCGCCGGTGTGCCAGTACACGTCAAAATCGATGCCGCTGCCGAAAATATTCTTGCCGAGAAAGCGACGGGCATAAGCATCGCTGAGCGCCTGGCGCATGATGTTGACCAGGTACCGGTACTCGCCGCGGATGTAGATGTACCCGATCTTGGCCCGAATGGAGAGGCCGGCGATCACCGTGCCCTCGATCACCGCGTGCGGATCGTGCTCCAGGATGAGCCGGTCTTTGCAGGTGCCGGGTTCACTCTCGTCGCCGTTGCAGAGCACGTATTTCGGTTTCGGCGATTCCTTGGGAACGAACGACCACTTCATGCCGGTGGGAAAGCCGGCGCCGCCACGACCGCGCAGGTTCGACGCCTTGACCTCGTTGATGATTCCGTCCGCGCCGAGCGCGAGGGCCTTCTGCACCGCCTTGTAGCCGTCTAGTTCGAGGTAGCGGTCGATTTTGGCCGCACCCTGGCCGAAGCGCCGGGAGACGACCTTCACCTCGTCGGGATGGGAAACCAAGTCAGCCATTTGTAATTTGTAAATTGGTAATTTGCAATTTACCTGTGCGACCGCGAACTGCTGAGCGAAGCCGTGAAAATCGCGGTCAGCTCATGCGCTTCTTTCAGTAATGACTCCAGCTTGCTTTGCGCCATAATGCCGTTCTCGCCTAGCAACTCCAGCCAGTAAATCGTTTCGTCCGCTTCCTCGACCACGATTCCGAGCTTCGAAATGAAATCCGGCCGCGAGCGACCCCGACACGCCGAGCGGTAGTTTGCTCCAACCGAGGTTCCGGCGCGCAACAACTGTCTCCCGATCACCTGTGCTTCCGCTTTCGAGGGCAGAGCCCGAAAAAGCCGGATGATCCTGCTAGCAAACGCTTTTGTTCGGTCGCGCAACTGCTCCGGACTCGTAATCTCGGATGTCGTCGCCATGAAAATTACAAATTACAAATTACAAATTAGTCTTGCTTCGATACTGTTGTATGACGTCGTCCACGCGTTCGGTCGTTAAGTTTTCGTGAAAGTCGTAATTCACTTGCATCGCCGGCGCCCAGCTGCAGGCGCCAATGCATTCCACCTCTTCGAATGAAAACATTCGGTCTTCCGTGGTGCCCTTGTGGCCGATGCCGAGCCGCTGCTTCACGTGCGCGATGATTTCGTCGGTGCCGCGCAGCATGCAGCAGATATTGCGGCACACCTGCACGTTGTACTTGCCGCGCGGCTTGGTGATCAGCATCGAGTAATAGCTGATCACGTTGCGCACTTCGAGCTCGCTCAAATCCACTTTCTGCGCCACGTAGGCGATCGCCTCGTCGGACAGGTAGCCGACCTCATCCTGTGTGTAAAGGAGCATCGGGACCAGGAACGACCGTCGCGTAGGGTAGTCCTTCATCTTCTCGGTGAAGAAAGCGTCGAGTTGCTCGCTGACTACCATTACCGGTCCACATCCCCCAACACGATGTCTATGCTCCCGATTGCCGCCACGACGTCGGCGATCAGGCGGCCTTCGCACAACCGCGACAGGGTTTGCAAATTGGCGAACGATGGCGCGCGCACGTGCACGCGATACGGCTTTGCCGTGCCGTCGCTCACCATGTAAAAACCAAGTTCGCCTCGCGGCGATTCCGTCGCCACGTACACCTCGCCCGCCGGAACCGTGAAGCCTTCGGTGATGATCTTGAAGTGATAGATGAGCGCTTCCATCTGCGTCTTCATCTTCTCGCGATCGGGCAGCACCACTTTCGGCGCGTCGGCCTTGATCGGGCCCGCGGGCATTCCCGCCAGGCACTGCTGAATGATCTTGGTGGATTCGCGCATTTCCTGGACGCGGCAGATGTAACGCGCGAACACGTCGCCGTCGCTGGAAACCGGCACGTTGAATTGAAATTTCTCGTAACCCGAGTACGGGGCATCGCGGCGCAAGTCAATGTCCACGCCGCTGGCGCGCAGGGTCGGGCCGCTGGCGCCAAGCGCGATGGCGTCCTCCGCCGTGATGTGCGCGATCCCCTTCGTCCGCCGCATCCAAATGGGATTGCTGGTCAGCAGATTTTCGTATTCATTGATGCGGGCAGGGAAGCGGTCGGCAAACTGTTTTACGCGTTCAAAGAATCCGATCGGCGGCTCCATGCTCAGGCCGCCGACGCGGAAGTAGGAATCGAACATGCGCTGGCCGGCCAGCGCTTCGAACAGGCGCAGGATGTCTTCGCGCTCGCGGAAGCAATACAGCAATACCGACATGGCGCCGATGTCGATGGCGTGCGTGCCCAGCCACACCAGGTGCGAGTTCAGGCGCGTCAGCTCGTTCATCAGCACGCGCATCCACTGCGCGCGCGGGGGCGCCTCGATGCCGAGCAGTTTCTCCGCCGCCAGCACGAAGCCCAGCTCATTGCTGAATGGCGACAGGTAATCCATGCGGTCGGCGAGCGGGACGCCCTGCTGGTAGAACTTGGCCTCGTAGGTTTTCTCGATCCCGGTGTGCAGGTAGCCGATGTCCGGCATCATGCGAACCACGGTTTCGCCGTCAATCTCCAGCACCAGGCGCAGCACGCCGTGGGTGGACGGGTGTTGCGGGCCCATGTTTAGGATCATCGTGCGGTCGCCGCTCTCCTCCAGCGACGCGATGTGGGGAAGATGGCCCATCAGCGATAGCCCTCGACGGGATAATCTCTGCGCAAAGGGTGGCCTTCCCAGTTTTCCGGCATCATGATGCGCCGCAGGTAGGGATGGCCTTCAAAGCGGATGCCGAAAAGGTCGAAGACTTCGCGCTCGAAGAAGTTCGCCGCCGGCCATACGGAGGTGACCGAATCCACCACCGGATCGTCACCGCTGAGCTTCACTTTCAATCGCACGCGCCGCTTTTTCGAAATCGAGAAGAGGTGATACACCACTTCGAAGCGCGGTTCCGACGGGTACCAGTCGACGCAGGTGACATCGGAAAAGAAGTTGTATTGCAGTTCGGAATCGTCGCGCAGGAGAGCACAGGCTTCCCGGATTGCGTCCCGTCGCAGGTAGATACTAAGTTCGCCGCGATCGAACTTCGCACCCTCGACCGCGTCGGCGCGCATGGCCACCAGCCGCGCCAGCTCCGGCCGGTCTTTCAGTTGCTCCACGTCGGTGATGGCGGGCGCCACAGGCATGGTTAGCGCTTGCCCCCTTCCATCGGCGCCATGACCGCCGGCACGGGGCCGGGAGCTTCGCCAGGGTGAACCATCGTGGCCGGCGCGCTGGAAACTCCGGCGCCGATGCGTTCTGCTCCCGACCAGTCCAGCACTCCCTTATTCCAAACATAGAACAGGCCGACCAGCACGATGCCGATGTACACCAGCATCTCCCAGAAACCGAACATTTTCAGTTCGCGCAGCAGCACCGCCCAGGGATACAGGAACACGGCTTCCACATCGAACAGGATGAACAGCATCGCCACCAGGTAGAACTTCACCGAGAAACGTTCGCGCGCGTCACCCACGGGCGTCATGCCGCATTCGTAGGGGGACATCTTGGCGCGGCTGTAACGATGCCTGCCGACCAGGGTGGAGAGGACCACCATTCCGCCCGCCAATGCCAAAGCGATTGCAAGTTGAAGCAGCAGCGGCAGGTAACGGGCAAAGTAGTTGTCCGGCATAAGGGAGCTGTATATAATTCGCGCCCAAGCACTGGGCAAACAATCGACTATAGTTTTGCGTCCTGTGCAGTGTCAAGCAGGCTAGGAGCGGCGCGCGACGCGCGTTTGCGGTCGTCAGCGCACCGCGCCAGCGGCTTCTACCCTGACCCCGCGGCAGACAAAAAACCGCGACAGTTCCGGCTGTTTCTCGGGTGCATTTGGTGATTTTCGGCTTCAACACCGACGTGAAGTATGCGGACACCGTGTACCACGTGCAGACCGAGGCTCGTCAGCACGAACTCCTCCTGCAAACTCTAGTCTTCGTGAAAGGGCGCTGCATCGGCAAGCGCGCCACTTCGTACGCGGAAAAGATGAAGGACCCGGCGTTCTCCGAAGAGCGCGTGCACGAGTTGCTCAAGGATCAGCACAAGCATTTTGTCGCCGCCGTGCGCGAAGGCCACATCGAAGCCGAAATCGAACCGCACGCGGAGCCCGCGGCGGAGGTGCAAGCCGTTGCCGCTGCGCCGGCCATGACCGCCACCGACCTGGCGGAACTGCCGATCATAGAGGATTTCGTCGTGCACGCGGACACGGCGGCGGATGAGGCGAACCTTGCGCCCGTCACGACGCCTGACATTGCAATTCCTATACCGCTGGAGCCTGCGCCATCTGCTCCGCCGGCCGATGTTTCTCCGCCCGATGAGTTGGCCGCGCAATCCGCTGCCGCTGTGGCCGGCAAACCGCAGGACGCGGGTTTTAGCCTTTCTCCCGCCGGCTCGCAGATCGGGAAAGGATTGTCGTTGGAGTGTCTGCCCCCGACGCTATCCGGCGACGGCAGCGGCATCACCATCGGTGTGAAGATCACGGATGAAGGTGCACCGGCCGGGGAGGCG
Source organism: Terriglobales bacterium (assembly GCA_035691485.1). NCBI lineage: Bacteria > Pseudomonadati > Acidobacteriota > Terriglobia > Terriglobales > Terriglobales bacterium. Next base: position 14,188 of record DASSIZ010000042.1, on the reverse strand, counting down.
CAAGTTGCCTGCCGCATTACTTCCGGCAAAGCCGCTGCCACCTATGTGTACGCGAACGCCGGCAACGAAGGCGTGGCCGACGTCTACCTCGCGCTGGGCGGACTCGACCTGACCGCGACTGCGGTCCTCGTCCAGGCCACGCATCGCGGTAAATCCGCCAGCCGGAAATACAACTTGAAGCCGACCACCTAGTTGCGTTTGATATTCTTGCTTCCACCCATGCGCTTGCTCATCAACGGCGAAGAACGCGACTTTGCTGGCGACCGCCTCACCCTGGCCGCGCTGGTCGAGCAACTCGGCATGAAGTCCGACCGGGTTGCGATCGAACTCAATCGCGACATCGTCGCTCGCGACCGCTGGACGACGACGTTCCTCTCGGAAGGGGACCGGCTTGAGATCGTCCACTTCGTGGGTGGCGGCCGCTCCTGATTCCGGATCCTCCTCACCTCTGAGCCGGCGGCGTCATCTTAATCAACGTTTTCCACCGCCGTTTCATCTTGACTTCCCACATCACACGCCTAAAATGTTTTAAACATTTATAGATAGTATTGTTTTTAAGTTTTTTGGGATAGGGAGAGCATGGAGCAGCGGTACACATCGAACGAGGTCATCGCTCTGACCGGCATCACCGCGCGCCAGCTGCAGTGGTGGGACGAGCGAGGGCTGGTGGTTCCGCTCAAGCAGGGCCACCGCCGCCTCTACTCGCTGGATGATGTCGCGGAAATGGCGGTGATCTGCGATCTTCGCCGCCGCGGTTTCTCGCTACAGCGCGTCCGCATGGTGATCCGCTTCCTGCAAAAAGAATTCGGCAAGCGTCTGGTGCAGACCGTCAGCGCCGGCTCCGATTACCACCTGCTCACCGACGGCAAGCGCCTGTTCCTGGAAACCTCGCCGCAGCAGGTGATCGACGTTCTGAAAAATTCGCGCCAGGCGATGTTCACCATCTGCTTGAGCGATACGGTGCGGCAGGTGCGCGCCGAACTGCAAGACGTGAAATCCGGCGCCGCGCAAAACCCGCGCCCGCCGGCTCGGGAGAAGAAGTCGGTCCGCTCTGATTCCGGTGTGCGGCGGTTGCGCGCCCGGCGCGTTTCATAAATGAAGACGCCATCATCTGCGGAGGTGACGGATGGTCGTTGAGATTGACGTTCTGAACGAGTGGGTCCCGGAGCAAATGGGCCCCGGCGCCATGTTCGTGCTGGAAAATGCGGGCGAAGTGGGGGAAGCCGACGATCCCTACTGGGCGGTTCTCGCCTGCCCGGCTTGCGGCACTCTCGGTCTGATTACGCGCCGCCAGATTTCGGGTCTCATTCCCATCATCTGCGGCTCCGACAAATGCTCGGCGCAATTTTTCCTGAACGACGGCCAGGTGATGGCGCGCCAGCCCAGCTAGTTGCCGGGCTTAATTAGCGCTCCCATGAAGTGGGAATTCAGTTGACCCGACCCTTCTCTGAAACCTGACTCCTGCCAGTCTCCGCCTTACTTCACTGCCGCCGCCGCTCGCCCCAGATACTCCCGCACGTAATGGTTGAACATTGCCCCCAATTTTTCCGTCACTGGACCAGGGGCCTGTTTCATCGCGCGCTTCTCGATGTGCGAGATCGGTTGCACGTGCCGCGTGGTCGAGGTGATGAACACCTCGTCGGCGTAGTTGAAATCCTCCAGCGTCAGCGTCCGTTCGGCAATTGCGATTCCGGCCTTGGGCGCTTCTTCCAGAAGAACAGCGCGGCTGACTCCCGCCAGGCAGCCGGAATTGAGCGGAGGCGTTGCCACGTCGCCGCCGCGCACGCAGAAGACATTGGCCGCCGTGCTCTCCGCCACCTCTCCCCGCTCGTTCAGCAGCAGGGCATCGTCAAAGCCGCGCTGGTGTGCCTGTTCAACCATCCAGGCGTTGCCCAGCCACGAAGTCACTTTCGTTCCGGCCAGCGGGTGCGCCGCGTGGCGCCCGTTCTCCTGCACCGAGAGCTTGGTTGGACCGACGCGGGTGGGCACGTCCACGGCGTACATGATCAGGTCCACGGGCGGAAACTGTTCGTCGCTTTTCCAGATGCCAACAGTGTTGAAGATGAAATAAACACGCACACAGGCGTTGCCGGCGCGGTTCGCCTGCAGCATCGACAGCATGGAGTCGCGAACTTCCCCCAATGTGAATTTTAGCGGCAGTTGAATGCGCTTGGCATCGCGTGCCAGACGCTCGTAGTGCCGCTCGAGCGCGAACGGAATGCCGTCGTACACTCGGACCGTGCTGAAGATACCCCACCCGTTGATCAGGCCCGCCTGCCCCGGCGACAGCCGCACCTCTTCCAGGGGAAGTACACGGTCGTTGTGATACACAAATCGGTACATGAAGCCTCCGCCAACTTGGTAGGAGATAACGTCCTTATTGTAATCGGAACCATCAGCGACGCGACTCTAACTGTGTACTGCTTATGTGCGCGTGATCGCCCGCTTGGCCTTACGGACGAAATCTTTCAAAACCCTCTTCCGGCGTTGCGCTTCGTAGAGTTCCGGGTGGACCAGCGACAGGACCTCTGCTGTCTTCGATGGCAGTGAGAATCTTGCGGCGACCGCGTCGGCGACGTAGAGAACGGTGTTCTGGCGGTACCACCAATCCACCTGCCGCTCATTCCAAATCCGCGGCCGGATGCAGTCGTACGCCGAGTAGCGCTGTTTTTCAAACAGGTTCTGCCAGTAAGCCGGCCACTGCTCATTGACGTGGCGCCGGCCTCCCTGGCCCGGTATCGCCGCCGAGAACAGCACAACATCGGACAGCGACGTGACCGTGGTCACTAGAATTTCAGCGGCATCCAGCGGCAGGTGCTCGGCGACTTCGCAGCAGATGGCGAGATCGAATCGCCGGCCAGTACGGAGAGGTTGGGCCAAATCCGCGGCCGTGAATCGTTCTTCCGGGATGTACAGCTTGGAGGGGCGTGAGCCGTCGTAGCCGTGATAATCAGCGGCCCCGAGCTCTTCCGCCGCCTTCAACCAGGTTCCGGTGCCGCAGCCGACATCCACCACGCTGCGCGGCTTGATGACGGCAAAAACCAGCGGCAGGATGAGCTTGGCCGACGCGTACGAGCCCTCATTCTTCGCCCCATAGAAACGATCGTCATACGCGCGCGCGAGAGAAGATTTGGCTTTGCTGGTCGCCATCGCTGCGGTTGATCATACCTCTTGCGCGACCGGAAACTCTTGTGCGAAATCGCTCCACCATCCCGTATCATGACCATGGTCCGGCCGTTTTGTGGCCCCGCCCGGGTGGCGAAACTGGCAGACGCACGGGACTTAAAATCCCGAGCTCCGAAAGGGGCGTGCCGGTTCAAGTCCGGCCCCGGGCACCAGACCTCCAGCATCTGCAGTGCCTGTAGAATCCGAAGCGATGGAGGGGTCATGCCAATATCGGCGTTGATGATGCTCGCCGGGCTCTTGCTGTTTACTGCGGCACAAATGTCTCCGCGATCCGCCGACGAGCAGGCGGAACAACAGGTGCGCCAAGCTAGTGACGACGAGGTTCAGGCGTTCCTGCGCAACGATCCGAAAGCGATGGGGCGGCTTTGGTCTGACGACTTGGTGGTTACCAACCCCTTGAATAAGTTGGTGAACAAACAAGAAGTGCTCGGCATGGTTCAATCCGGATTCCTCGTAATCACGTCATACGATCGTCGTATCGAACACGCGCGGGTTTATGGCGACACGGTGATCCTGGCGGGCAGTGAAACCGTTGTATGGGGCGGGAAGATGCCGGTTGCCGGCAAAACTCAGCAACTCCGATTCACCGCCATATGGATGAAGCAGCAGGGACGCTGGCAAGAGGTCGCACGTCACGCGAATATTGTTCCGCAGCAGTAGCTCGCCACAGGCGCGACACGATTGAGGCCAGGTGGCGAAATGGAAGCAGGGCACCTATGGAGCGGAGCCATCGTGGATAAAGATCAAGAACCCTGCTTACAGCCAAATTCAGGGAAGGCACGAGCAGTTCGACAGAATGCGGAAGCGGGCCGCGTCAGTGGGACGGTAGAGGAGAACGTTTTCTCGGAGAATCTATCGAGCAAAACAGCTTGGCCGAAATTAGGCTCTACATTAACGTGAAGGCATCTAACATCCCCGCCTGCCTCGGCCAGCCGGGTTATCAGGTCGGCAGTCTCATTTAGCCCGTCTGCCGGAATTTCACGTACTTCGGCGATAAGGTTCAGCTTGTATTTGGCCGCCTTCGCAGGTGTCTTCGCCCCGGCGTGCCTCCACCCGCGACGTGTCAGCATCCTGGAAACCCCGACCACAGAGTGACTGCCACAGACACTGCACGAATCGTGAGGGCTGTTGGTAATGACTTCACAATTTGCGCAATACACAGCATTGCACAGAGGAACTGCGCTCAGGCAACCTTCGCTAGCGCTCCCGACTTTTCTAACCCGAACCGTTTCGTTGAAATGGCCGAGCAGGATCAGAATCGCGCCGACTAGCAAGCCCCAAGGGCCCGCGGAGAGGCAAACGATTCCAAGGAAAATAACACCCAACAGCCGCAGCATAAGTCACCAACAGTTTTTGTCACCCCAACAGGGCAGTGAAGGCAGAAGCGCTGCCCCAGATTGGACTGCCCGTTTGCGTTTGACAATTGCCCGGGTGAAGTAACCAGAACGGCTACCTCGCCTACCGTAGCCAAAGCGACAGGGGGGAAACAGAAACCGATTCAATGTGAACAGTGCAAGCGGCCTTTTGATTCCGTTCCCAATGGTGTGGAAGACGGTGAGGTTAAACGGTGGCGGCGCCGAGACTCTAGAGCCCTTTTCACCGCCCCCGCTAAGGGGTGGCGGCGCCGAGACTCTAGAGCCCTTTTCACCGCCTTCCCGCGAAGGAGTAGCCAGAACACGGTCCAGCGACCCTCCTCAGTTCTAATAGGGTGAACTTCGCCTCGAAGAAATATAGGTTCGACGCAATAAAATCCGGGCGCAAGCGGCCCTTTCCCTCCATTCGGGGCAAGCATTCAAACTGCGGTGAAATAGTATCGCCATGCTGTGCCGGAACTGCAGCCGCGCAGACTCGCTTACCACGAAGCCGGTGACTAGAATGAATTCCAGGGGCACGGATGGCACGCCATGAATGTCACGATACTTAAGCCACTAGCCGCGCTGGTGCCAGCCTGCATGTTGTTTGCCGGTGCGTTGGTTTTGTTTCTTAGAGGAAAGACTGCGTGCTCTTTGCTTCAGTTACTCGGCTCAGGGTGTCTGGTCCTTGTGGTTCTTACTCACGTCTCCGAGGCGCTTCACCTGTTTTCTGCCATGCAGTGGGGACTTGAGAACAGGGTTGGTCATTATCTTGATTTCGTCAATGCTGCTCTTGGTCTTACCTTGTTTCCCATTGGATATTTATTTTTCGCACTCCGAACGCGACGGCAATTTCGCGGACGCTGATGGAGAATGCTGACGGAGAAAGAGCGGCGGGCAGGTCGGAGCACGGGCGGGAAGGGCGAAAACGGCAAAGCGTCACGTTCTGAAGCACTGGCAAGTGCCTCAGAACAGCGCACGGAGCGTCACGCCAAGCCGGGTCCGGCGCATTTCGATCCACCTCTCGCACTCCTTCAGTTGTAGACGTGACGACTTGCTTTCGGGGTGGAGAGCGATCTGAGCGTGGAGGTTTGTTGCTATTTCTTCAAGTTCAGCGATGTTTTTTTTGTCGTATGCCACAAGAACCTTCCTTAGAGGGCGAGCATACGGCAGACGAACCGGCGCGCCACGGACCTCAATAGATTCCTAACACCGAGATTTGCTTCTATTTTGTTACTTGCGCAGTGCGCAACTCCTTGTAAACACGCGAAACGCACAACTTGGAAAAAGAATGGGTTGGACTTAGAGTCCCGAGAGCCGAACGGCTCGTGCCGGTCAAGTCCGGCCCCGGACACGGATCCTCGATCTTGGTGCTGAACTTGGTAGAAACCTCCACTGGACTTTCAAAGGGGTAACCCGGCACAAATCCGGGTTTCAAAGCTCAATCGGTGCCTAGAGCGCAACTGTCTTGTTTTCATTCAGTTGCCTGATCCTGCCGGCGCATGATCGGATGATGTAAGTGGCTGATTCTATTGCCTTTCGTCAAATAATCCTAAAACTGGCGACTTTTTACTTGCCGCCGCCGGGAAAAGTGCTTAGAATCGTCGGTTTTGGCAGCAGTTTTGGAACGTGCCGTAGCGGTAAGCCGTGGGGCAACCCGGCGCGTTTCAAGTGAATCCTTCGGCCGGAATTTGGAATCCAATCAATTGGCCCTTAAAAATCTAGGACATAAATAACCTTCTTAAGGCAGGTCAGATCTCATCATGGCGAAGCGACGTGGAAATCCGAACTGGGGCAAGCCCGAGCCGATCGGGCCGATTACCCCGACCGTCACCGAGTTCGAGCAGGTCGTGCGCGAGTTCAAACTCTCCCCCGATCAGTACCTGCGCTCCACCCGTCTGCGCGAGTGGGCGCGCCGGAATAAGAACTCCAAGTACATTCCCGAGCCCCTCCTGGAAGCTTGGGGTTTCGAAATCGAGTCCACCCTCTAACGGGTTGGACGGACCGGATCTGGGCCGCCCTAACGGCGGCCTTTTTCCTTTCCGATTTCGCATCGCCGAGTGGCAACTTGAGGGTTGGCAATAGCCGCCCGGGCTAGTCCGGTCATCCAAACAATCGCGCACCGCGATGCCTATTTCTTATGACCAACTCGCCGCGCTGATCGCGGCCACCAGCTTTGCCGCCGGCCTGAACGTGTATGCCACGATCGCGACGCTGGGCCTGCTCGCCCGTGCCCAGGTCCTGGCTCTGCCGCCGTCGCTGCATCTGGTCGAAAGCTGGCCCGTCATTGTGATTTGCGGCGTGATGTTCGTGATTGAGTTCTTCGCCGACAAAATTCCCGCCTTCGATTTGATCTGGAACGCCCTGCACACATTTGTTCGTGTTCCCGTCGCCGCCTTGCTCGCATACGGCGCCGCCGCCAATCTTCCGCCGGTGGCGCAGGCCCTCAGCGCTGCCGCCGGAGGCGCCATTGCCCTGGCCGCTCATGGCGGAAAAACCGCTGCCCGTGCTGCTGTAACACCCTCGCCGGAGCCCTTCTCCAACATGGCGCTCAGCGTCAGTGAAGACGTCGTTGCCATCGGTCTCACTTGGTTCGCGACCCGGCATCCGATGCTTGCCGGGGCAATCGTAGTAGTCTTTCTCCTCGGCATCGCATTCATGATTCGCCTGGTCATCCGCGCCATGCGCCGCCTCTTCCGTGGCGCCGAACGTGCCGTGGCCGGATGAATCTCCTTCCGGATTGCCGGATACGCTGTCCTCACCCCGAGAGCCACAGCCGACAGCTGATAGCTCTTCCCCCGTCCCTCCTTGTAGAATTCCACCAATGACCCCCGCATCACCATTCACCGACGTTCCCACTGCCCTCGACGAAATTCGCGCCGGGCGCATGGTGGTCGTGGTGGATGACGAAGATCGCGAAAATGAGGGCGACCTTACCCTCGCCGCCGAGAAGATTACGCCGGAAGCGATTAACTTCATGGCCAAGTACGGGCGCGGACTCGTCTGCCTGGCCCTCACCGAGGAACGCCTCGACCACTTGCGTATCGGCCCCATGACCACGGAAAACACCTCGCAATTCGGCACCGCGTTCTGCGAAGCCATTGACGCCCGCAACGGGGTGACCACCGGAATCTCCGCGTACGACCGCGCTCGTACCATTCACGTCGCCATCGATCCTGCCGCCCGTCCCGCTGATCTTGCTCGCCCCGGACACGTGTTCCCGCTGCGCGCCCGCCACGGCGGGGTGCTGGTGCGCGCCGGCCAAACCGAAGCATCGGTGGATCTGGCTCGCTTGGCCGGCATGGTGCCTGCCGGCGTGATCTGCGAAATCATGAACGAAGATGGCACGATGTCGCGCGTTCCCGACCTGGTGAGGTTCTGCGCGCAACATCATCTCAAGATGCTCACGGTCGCCGAACTCATTCGCTACCGCATGCAGCATGAGCGCTACGTGCAGCGCGTCGGTGAGTCGGTCGTGCCCACCCGGTTTGGGGAGTTCCGCATGATCGCCTACGAAAGCGAGGTGGATGGCGGCGAATCGCACATCGCGCTGCTGCGCGGCGACGTCGAACATGCCGCCGGCCCGGTGCTCGTCCGCATGCACTCGCACTGCCTGCTGGGCGACGTTTTCGGCGCCACCTGGTGCGGCTGCCATAACGTGATTGAAGGATCCATGCAGCGGATCGCCGAAGAAGGCCTGGGAGCGATCATCTATCTGCACCACGGGTCGAAGGGATTCACCCGCGAAAAGCTTGGCGACAAGCCGGTGCTCACCTTCCATCGCGAACATCGCCTTCCGGCTTTGCCCGAAAGCGAGCGCAAGACGCAGCGCGAAATCGGAATCGGGGCCCAGGTACTTTCCGACCTCAATCTTCGTCGCATTCGCCTGCTCACCAATCATCCTCGCAAGGTTGTGGCGCTGGAAGGTTTCGGCGTCGAAATTGTCGAGCAGGTGGCCATTCCATCGCCGAATGCCGTGAGCGCGCCCTGAAGGAAGGATTGCTGTCACGGTCGGAAGTGCCGCATCCCGGCCTGGCCGCGTCGCGAATTTTCAACGCCGCATCGAGTGCGGATGACGTTCCGCAGATCGGCAACCTGTTATGATTTCACTCTGACCTGCGATGGCTACCCTGTCTTCGACAACTGAAACCACCCTCGCCGAACCGGAACCAGCTTCTACCCACTCGACAGCGCGACGCTGGGCTCCGTGGTTCCTGCTGCTGCTCTCGGCTGCGGTGTACCTGGGCACGGCCTCGCATCCGGCGCTGCTCGACGACGCCGACGCTTCCCACGCGCTCGTCTCGCGCGAAATGCTCCAGCGCGGCGACTACGTCGTCATGTTCCTCAACGGCGTGCGCTACCTGCAGAAGGCGCCGATCCACTACTGGATGGTCGCGCTCGACTACAAAATCTTCGGCCAGACCGAGTTCGCCACTCGCCTTCCCGTAGCACTGGCGATGATCGGCCTCACGCTCATGGCCTTCGAATTTGCGCGCCGCTTCTTTGGTGAACGAGCCGGACTCTACGCCGGCCTGGTGACTGCCACCAGCGTGGGCATGTTCATGTTCACCCGCATCATGATCCCGGAAGCCATCTATGCGCTGGAATTCACCGCCATATTTTATGTTTTCCTGCGTGGTTGGACGGGATCGCTGCCTTCACGATTCGCGGCCTACAGCGTCGCCGTTCTCACCGCTTGCGCCGTCCTCACCCGCGGTTTGATCGGCGTTGTGTTTCCCGTGGCAACCATCCTCGGGTTCCTGATTTTGACGCGCGGATGGAAGCGCTGGCGCGAGCTCCGTCCTTTTTCCAGCACGCTGATTTTCCTTGTCATTGCCGTTCCATGGCACTTGATCGCCGAATTGCGCGCCCCCGGTTTCCTATGGTCGTACTTCATCAATGAGCACTTCAAGCGTGCTATAGGAACGCGTTGGCCTCCCGACTACGACGCCACACCGCTGCCCATCTGGTGGGCGGCCCACCTGGCCTGGTTCTTTCCCTGGAGCGTATTCCTGCCGCTCGCGATCAAGCAAATTCCATCCGTGCGCACCTGGTTCAAGCAGACCAGCGTGGAAGCCCAAGCGCGGCTGTTGCTGTTCGCCTGGTTTGCGGTTGTGTTCGGGTTTTTCTCGCTCGTGGTCGGTTCCCGCATGGAGTACTACTCGTTCGGCGGTTGGCCGGCGGTTGCCATTCTGATTGGGCTCGGCATTGCCCGCGCTGAAGAGCGCCCCGACAAATGGCTTCCGCGCCTGCAGGGTGTCCTTGCCATCATCGGAGTCGCGCTCGGGGGAGTTCTGGCGTGGGCGGTGTGGCAAGCCTCTCGCGTTCGCGCCACCGGCGATATCTCTACCCTGCTGAAGACCCATCCCAACGATTTCTACCGCCTCAGCATGGGACACCTGTTCGACCTGACGCCGCAGGCCTTCGCCGACCTGCGCACGCCCGCCTTGATCGCTGCCGCCTGTTTCTCGGTTGGATTTGGAGCTACCTGGCTCATCGGCCGAACCCGTCGCATCATGGCCGGCACGCTGGTGCTCGGCGTCACCATGGGCGTGTTCGTCTTCGCGGCCAACCTTGCCTACGGAGTTTTCGAGCCGCATATGTCGTCGCGGTTCATGGCGGAAGCGATCTTGCAACACCTCCGCACCGGCGACCAGATTTTCGTATGCGGAGAATTTGATCCTGCCTCCAGCGTATCTTTTTACACGCATCGCCAGTTGCTGATTTGGGACGGAAGGTACAACAACCTCGAATTAGGTTCGTATTATCCGGACGCGCCCAAGATTTTTTTTACCGACACCACGTTTCATGCCTACTGGCTTTCGCCGGTGCGCGTCTTCCTGGTGGTTCCGCAGGAACAGCGAAAAGCCGCTGCGCAATACCTCGAACGCAATCTCAAGGAACATACCTGGCTGCTGATTGAGAGCGGCGGGAAAGCGGTCTACGTGAACCAGCCCCTCTATGCCGGCCAACCTTCGCTGGCAGGGGAGCTCTTGGCGCGTTCCCAATAGGCGAAAGCAGAGATCACTCCGGCCGGTGACTCCCGTCACGGAACCCTGTTCCGCAGGGGTCCAAACTATATTCATGCCGATCCTGTTCATGGCGCTGATCGCCTTGGCTGTGTTCCTGGTCATGGGCGGCATGGTCTTCTATGCGGCCTATGCCGAGTCGCGCACCGCGCATCCGGACGATGCGGCGCGGCCTGCGCCCCGCGGCTAGGGACAAAGCGCGATGGCTGACTCACTCCCGCGAGTGACGCAGCTCACATGACGCTGTATTGACAGAAAATTTTCGACGGGTATACTGTTTTTTCATGTTCGACGTCGCCCACAACACGACCATGGCCATGTGCACCATGATTATGTGCATGCCTCGTGGCCTGTGGGCGCGAACCAGCGGCTGAAATTGAAAAATTAGCCGCCAAGATTCAGGCGACCCACGGTCCACCAGGATCGTGGGTCGTTTCTTTTTGCGCCAACCTTCAGCCCAGGAGACAGCGATGAGCGACAACGGCAACCCTGCTAGACATTTCGACACCCTGGCGGTGCATGGCGGGCAGTCACCGGATCCCGCAACCAAGGCGCGCGCCGTGCCCATTTACCAGACCACCTCCTATACCTTCGACGACGCCGACCATGCCGCGCGGCTCTTCGCCCTGAAGGAGTTCGGCAATATCTATACCCGCATCATGAACCCGACCTCGGACGTCTTGGAGAAGCGCATTGCCGCGCTCGAAGGCGGAATCGCCGGGTTGGCGCTCGCCTCCGGCCAGGCTGCCGAGACGCTCGTCATCATTACCCTGGCGTCGGCCGGCGACGAAATCGTCTCCACCACGTCGCTGTACGGCGGCACCTACAACCTGTTTCACTACACGCTTCCGAAGCTTGGCATCAAGGTGCGCTTTGTCGACGCCGAGGACTACGACGGCCTGCGTGCCGCCATCAATTCGCGTACCAAGGCGGTGTACGCCGAGAGCCTCGGCAATCCCAAGCTCGACATTCCCGATCTCGAGCGCTTGGCCGCCATCGCGCATGAGCAGGACGTGCCCTTCGTGGTGGACAACACCTGTCCGTCGCCTGCGCTCTGCCGTCCCATCGAATGGGGCGCTGACATCGTCGTGAATTCCGCCACCAAGTTCATCGGCGGCCACGGAACCTCCATCGGCGGCGTGATCGTCGATAGCGGAAAGTTCGATTGGAAAGCCTCCGGCCGCTACCGCGACTTCGTCGAGCCGGACCCGTCTTACCACGGCGTCAGCTATACCGAAGCTTTCGGCCCCGCCGCGTTCATCATCAAGGCGCGCGTGCAGGGCCTGCGCGACACCGGTGCTTGCTTGTCGCCGTTCAATTCTTTTCTGCTGTTGCAGGGTGTCGAGACTCTGCACCTTCGCATGCAGCGTCATTCCCAGAGCGCGCTCGAAGTCGCGCGTTTTCTAAAAACCCATCCCGAGGTGGAGTGGGTCAACTATCCCGCGCTGCCGCAGGGAAGGTATTACGAGCGTGCGAAAAAATATCTGCCCAAGGGCGCGGGCTCGCTGGTCACCTTCGGTATTCGCGGAGGCTACGAAGCGGGGCGAGCGCTCATCAACTCTCTTGAACTTTTCAGCCTGCTCGCCAATATCGGCGACGCCAAGTCGCTGGTCATTCATCCCGCCTCCACTACCCACCAGCAACTCAGCGACGAGGAACAGCGCTCCACCGGTGTTACGCCGGAGCTGGTGCGCTTGTCGGTCGGCATCGAAGACGTGCGCGACATCATCGCCGACCTTGACCAGGCCTTGGGGAAGGGAAGCGCGAAATCGGCGACCGCCACCCGTGAAGCGGGGTTGCAGGCCGCGGGAGACTAAGCATGGCTGCCATTGAACCCACCGTCGAAGCGAACTGCAGGCTCGAGGGAACATTCCGCCTCGAAGCCGGTGGTGAACTTCATTCCCCCGAGGTGCGTTACGCGCTCTACGGCGAACTTAACCGCCGCCGCGACAATGCCATCCTGGTCTGCCACGCGCTCTCCGGTTCGGCCCGCGTGGCCGACTGGTGGCCCGAGCTGTTCCCGGGCGTCTTCGACACCTCGCGCTACTGCGTGATCGGCGCAAACCTCGTCGGTTCCTGCTACGGATCCACCGGGCCGGCCTCACTCAATCCTGTGACCGGCATCACCTATGGTCCGGACTTCCCGCTGGTCAGCATCCGCGACATGGTGCGCGCGCAGGCGCGCGTCCTCGATCAGCTGGGCATCGAGCGCCTGCACACCGTGGTGGGCGGATCGATCGGCGGCATGCAGGCCCTGCAGTGGGCGGTGGATTTTCCGCAGCGCGTGGAGCGCTCCATCGTCATCGGCGCAGCGCCGCTTTCGGCCATGGGTTTGGCGTTGAACCATCTCCAGCGCCTCGCCATCCAGTTGGATCCCTCGTTCCGCGACGGACGATACGCGCCCGGCGAGGGGCCCCAGGCGGGGCTTGCTCTTGCCCGCGGCATCGCCATGCTGTCGTACAAGTCGCCGGAATTGCTCGCCGAGCGCTTCGCGCGCCGTCCCAACCGCAACGGTGAAGACCCCTACCGTTCCTATTCGGACCGGTTCGATGTCGCCGGCTATCTGGATCACCAGGGCGACAAGTTCATAGCGCGCTTCGACGCCAACAGCTACATCGTGCTCTCGAAAGCGATGGACACCTTCGACCTGGCGCGCGGCTACGACTCGGAACGCGAAGCGCTACGGCGCATTCGCGCGCGCACGCTGCTGGTCGGAATCTCGTCGGACTGGCTGTTTCCGCCGCAGGACGTTCGCGATCTGGCGCAGCGTATTCGCTCGGCGGGACACGCCTGCGACTATGCCGAGCTGAAGTCGGCGCATGGCCATGACGGCTTTCTGGCCGATATGGACCAGCTCGCGCCGTTCATCACCGCCGCGCTCTGGCGTCCGGCCCATCCAGCGGTTCCGATCGCGGGCCCGCGGCTGGCGCGCGCCGCTAACTAGGAGAGGTTCAAATGGAACAAACCCAGGCAGTGGATCAGGCCATCCGGCTCCCCAAAGACCTGTTGCGCGACCGCGTGGCCATCGTCACCGGCGGCTCGCGCGGAATCGGTCGTGCCACCGTCGAGCGCCTCGCGGAAGCCGGCGCACACGTGATTGTGAACTACCTCACGCATGACCGTGAGGCGGACCTCGCGGTACGCGCCGCGCGCGAACTGGGCATCGAAGCTGTCTGCGTGCAAGGCGACATCAGCCGCTGCGAAGTTGCCGAGCGCCTGGTGGACACTGCGCTTGAACACTTCGGCCAGGTAGATATTCTGGTCGCCAATGCCGGCATCTGGGAAGGCGCGCCGGTCGAGGAAATGTCGGAACAGCTTTGGGACCGTGTGCTCGATGCCAACCTGCGCGGCACCTTTACCTGTTGTCGCGCGGTCGTTCCCTGCATGAAAGCGCGCGGGCGCGGCTCCATCGTGGTGGTCAGCTCGACCGCGGGCCAGCGCGGCGAGGCCGGTTATTCCAACTACGCCGCCTCCAAGGGGGGCCAGATCAGCTTTGCCAAGTCACTGGCCACGGAACTGGCGCCCCAGATCCGCGTCAATTGCGTCGCGCCCGGCTGGGTCGATACGGAGATGAACGATCCGGTCTTTCATAACAACGGCTTCAAGCGTCACGTGGAGGAC
>DASSIZ010000041.1 GCA_035691485.1 Terriglobales bacterium | reverse complement strand
GAGGACCACTACGACCTGGAAAAAATCAAAGACCGCATCCTCGAGTATCTGGCGGTGCGCAAGCTGAAAGAAGATCGCCAGGGGACCGAGACCGGCGGCCCCGGCACCGGCGCGCCGACCAGTCGCGAGCCGATCTTGTGCTTCGTCGGCCCACCAGGTGTCGGCAAGACCTCGCTGGGCCACTCCATTGCCCGTGCGCTTGGGCGCGAGTTCGTGCGCATGTCACTCGGCGGCATCCACGACGAGGCCGAAATTCGCGGACATCGCCGCACCTACATCGGCGCGTTGCCCGGTCGCATCATTCAGTCGATCCGCCGGGCCAACAGCAACGACCCAGTCTTCATGCTCGACGAGGTGGATAAGGTGGCTTCGGACTGGCGCGGCGACCCGTCGTCGGCCCTGCTCGAAGTGCTCGACCCCGAGCAGAACTTCATGTTCGTTGACCATTACCTGGATGTGGAGTATGATTTGAGCCAGGTATTCTTCATCGCAACGGCCAACGTGCTGCACACTGTTCCCCCGGCATTGCAGGATCGCATGGAGGTAATTCGGCTTTCGGGCTACACCGAGCTGGAGAAGCTGGAGATCGCGCGCCGTTTTCTGGTGCGCAAGCAGAAAGAGCAGGCGGGCCTGTCGGACGAGCAGATCGAGTTTGCGGATAGCGGGCTCGAGGGGTTGATTCAGTCGTATACGCGTGAAGCCGGCGTTCGCAACCTGGAGCGCGAAATCGGCAACGTCTGCCGCAAGGTGGCGCGCAAGGTCGTTCGCGACCAGAACTTCACCATCACCGTCAACGGCGAAAACATTGGCGAATACCTCGGTGTCACCAAGTTCCGGGACGCGCTCGCGCACGAGCGCAGCGAAGTCGGCCTGGTCACCGGGCTGGCTTGGACCGAGGTCGGCGGCTCCATTCTCGCCACCGAAGCCACCGTGGTGGACGGCAAAGGCAAGCTGCTGTTGACCGGCAAGCTTGGCGACGTCATGCAGGAATCGGCGCAGGCGGCGATGAGCTACGTGCGCTCGCGCTCGCATCGCCTCGGCCTGCCGCGCGACTTCTACCGCAATATCGATATCCACGTGCACGTGCCCGAGGGCGCCATTCCCAAGGACGGCCCCTCGGCGGGCATCACCATCGGAACTGCCATTGCCAGCGCGCTCAGCCGCATTCCGGTGCGTCGCGATATCGCCATGACCGGCGAAATTACGCTCCGCGGCAAGGTCCTGCCCATCGGCGGCCTCAAGGAAAAGCTGCTGGCGGCGCATCGCGTCGGCATCATGGAAGCCGTTCTCCCCAAGGACAACGAAAAGGACTTGCCCGACATTCCGGAAAATCTGCGCGCTGCCATGAAGCTGCACTTCGTCGATACCATGGATGACGTGCTGCGCATCGCGCTGGAGAAACCGCTGCCCCCGGTTTCCAAGGAAGCGGCAGAAGCTGCCGAGGCGGGCCCGCTCCTGACCCCCACGTCCGGGGATCAACCGACGGCACATCAATGATGTTCTAACCGCTGTCGTTTTTAGCGAGAGCCCGCGCACGCAGCGGGCTTTTGTTTTAACCGATGAATGTTCGCCGCCAACACGTCCTGCTTGCCCTGCTGGTTGCCATCAGCGTCTTTGCCGGGTGGGAAGAATTTCGTCCGCGCGAGCGCATCACCCCGGCGGGACAGCCACCGCTGGCTGACTTGCAATCTGCCGAGCGGCTGCGCCGGGCCTTCAATTCCGCCCATGGCGCGCTACGGGTCATTGTGCTGCTGTCGCCAACTTGAGGCGTCTGCCAGCAGGGGGCCTCTGCTCTGAATTCGATCTTGCGTGACTTGCCCAACGATAACGTGCGCGTGTTCGTAGTCTGGGAGCCGGTGCTGGTCACCGACGTGGAGCCGCCGTCCAACCGCGAGCTGCAACGCGTTTCCGACACCCGGGCGCAACAGTTCTGGGACAAGGCTGCCGCTGTGTCGCGCGCTGTCAGCCCGCCGATTGTCGCGCCGGGGCAGGACGTCACGCGCCGGCGCTACCGCACCAGTGGCGACCGGCTCTGGGACACGATCGCCGTGTACCCGGCCGGCGCCGCCTGGGAAGACAAGCCGCCGGTGCCGATCTACACCGGAGGCCCGGTGGTGAACGTCGCTTCCGATCTGCGGAAGACGCTGCGGGATGCGATCGATCATCCCATGCTGGTAGAGTAAAAACCGGAAGTCGGCGCGTCGCCATGAAAGTCAATGCCAAATTCCTGCGCTCCTCCTCCGACGTCGCCCATTTCCCTCCCGCCGGCCCGCCGGAGATCGCGTTCCTGGGACGTTCCAACGTCGGCAAGTCCAGCCTGATTAATTCCCTGCTCGGCGAAAAGATGGCCAAGACCAGCTCGACTCCGGGCCGCACTCGCACCATCAATTTCTTCGAAGTCCGTCGCCCCGGCAAACCGCACCCGGAATGGCTGTTTGCCGATCTCCCCGGCTATGGATATGCTAAGCTGCCCCGCGAGCAGACTGCCGAGTGGCCTAAGTTCATCGAACCTTATCTTGAGAAGCGCGCCTCCCTGGCGCTGTGCATTGTCCTGGTGGACGTCAACATTCCCACTCAGCAGAGCGACAAACAGCTGGTGGAGTGGCTCCGCCATGCTCGCCGGCGGCACATTATCGTTGCCACCAAGGCCGACAAACTCTCCGCCAACAAGCTCACTCATTCCCTGCAGCGGATCCATGCCGACTTCCACTCCGAGAGCGCGGTGGCTTTTTCCGCCCGCACCGGAGCCGGGCGAGACCAATTGTGGCGGGAAATCTTTCTTAGTTGCGCGCAGTGATGCCCGAGCATCTGGGTCAGCGTATCCAACTGTTGTATTCCGCAACACAACGGCGAGCTGTTCATAAACTCATCGCTCGGCGAAGACGCATAATTCTTTAACACCTCTCCGGAATCCCTGCTGATCGGTGAGCAAACGCCAGCCGGCCATTGAAAACACAGGTCAACTTCCTCTCACTGTTGATCTTTGCAACACGCGTCACCCTCACGAGTGATCGGCCTCACAGCCTGCTCAGGACCCTAGGGTTGAAAATTTCAGCAGTTGGAAACCAATCCTGGCTCGCAGTAAGGAACGATCTACAAGGAGACTGGCTATCATGAAGACGTACAAACTCACGATCCTCGTTCTGATGATCGCGCTCGTCCTGTTCATCGCTCTTCCCAACCTGTCCTGGGCGGCGGAAGACGGTGCGGCCCTGTTCAAGGCGAATTGTGCCATGTGCCACGGCGCCGATGCCGCCGGCAAACCCGCCGTCAAAGCTCCCGCTGTGAAGGGCAAGACCGCCGCCGACGTCACTAAGGCGATGGCGAACCCGAAGCACGCCGCGGTGCAGAAGAAAGTCAACGAAGCGCAGATCAAGGCCATCGGCGACTACCTGGCCTCTCTGAAGTAACTTACTGCGGCCAACCCGCCGCGGCGCCGGTATTGTCCGGCAGAACCGAGGGTGGAGTGAAAAGCTCAGCCGCATCCCGGCTGACCCGCAGCCGGCAGGTTGCGGAGCTGAAACGGCCCAGACCCCAGGCGAGGGGCCTCGCAGCAAGCGCCCCTCGTCGCTTCTTGATTCAAACGTTCGTTCCGTATTCATCCGGCCGCCATTCCTGTCTTCATCGCGTGCATTCGAGCCTTCATTTTGCCGTCCGTGCCGGACTTGTCCTGCGCGCTCGCGGAGCCGCCCTTTCTTTCCGGAGAACCTCATGAGCAAGGCACTCTTATACGACGCCACGCTATGCATCGGCTGCAAGCAATGCGAGCAGGCGTGCGCCGATAAAAACAAGCTTCCCTACGACGACAAGGTGGCCGCCGAGGCGCGGCAGTCCGAGCACAAATTCACCGTCGTTCTCGCGAAGGACGATAAATTCATGCGCCGCCTGTGCATGAACTGCAACGATCCGGCTTGCGCTTCGGTTTGCCCGGTGGCGGCGTTGCGCAAGACCTCCGCCGGCCCGGTGATTTACGAAGCCAGCCGCTGCATGGGCTGCCGCTACTGCATGCTGGCGTGCCCCTTCGGCGTGCCCCGCTACGAGTGGAACAGCCTCAATCCCAAGGTCCAGAAGTGCACCATGTGCTCCGACCGCGTGCTTGCCGGCAACCCCACCGCGTGCGCGGAAGCCTGCCCCACCGGCGCTACCAAGTTCGGCGACCGCAACGAACTGCTGACCGAAGCCCGCCAGCGCCTGCGCGATAACCCGGGCAAGTACGTAGACCATATTTACGGCGAAAACGAGGTCGGCGGCACCAGCGTGCTGCTGCTCTCCAGCGTCGCCTTCGAGGAATTCGGCTACCGCACCGACTTCCCCCACGACCCCCTGCCCAATCGCACCTTTGCCGTGCAGTCGCGCATTCCCGACTTCGTGCCCCTGTGGGGTTCGCTGCTGGGCGGCATCTGGTGGATCACCCACCGCCGCGAAGAGGTTGCACTGGCTGAGGCCCGCAAGCCGGAGGAGAGAGGAAGCGCGAAATGAAAATTCCCAACATCAAGTGGTTCAGCTTCTGGAAGCTGATGCTGTATTTCGTGCTCGCCGCCGGCGCCTATGCCACGGTGTATCGTTTTGCGCTCGGTCTTGGTCCCTCCACCCATCTTTCCGACCAGTTCCCCTGGGGCATCTGGGTCGGCTTTGACGTGCTCTGCGGCGTGATGCTGGCCGCCGGCGGCTTCACCCTTACCGGCGCCGTGTACATCTTCAACATCAAGCGCCTAAAGCCAATCGTGCGTCCCACCGTCCTGACCGCGTTCCTCGGCTATGTCCTGGTAACCGTGGCGCTGATGGTGGATTTGGGCCGCCCCTACAACATCTGGCACCCACTCATCATGTGGAACCCACACTCGGTGATGTTCGAGGTGGGCTGGTGTGTCATGTGCTACACCACCGTGCTCTCGCTGGAGTTCTCGCCCATCGTGCTGGAGCGCTTCAACCTGGTGAAGCCGATCCTTTACATCCGCAAGGTGCTGATCCCGATCGTGATCATGGGCGTCATCTTCTCCACCCTGCACCAGTCCTCGCTAGGCTCCGTGTACCTGATCGTTCCCACGAAGCTGCATCCCTTCTGGTACTCACCGCTGCTGCCTGTGTTCTTCTTTCTCTCGGCGGTGGCCGTCGGCCTGGCCATGACCATCTTCGAGTCTTCCATGAGCGCCAAGCACTTCGGCCGGCAACTGGAACTCCACATCCTGAAAGACCTGGGCCGCGCGCTGATGGCGGTGCTCGTCGTTTACTCGGTCCTGCGCGCTGAAGACCTGCTGCACCGCGGCGTGTTCAGCAAACTCTTCGTCGCCGGCTATGAGCGCAACCTGTTCCTGCTGGAGGTGGCGCTGGCGTTGGTGATCCCCATTGTGCTGCTTGCCTTCCGCAAGGTACGTGAAACGCCCGGCGGACTCTACCTGGCTTCGGTGAGCACGTTGCTCGGGTTTGTCACCAACCGGTTGAACGTCGCGGTAACCGGGATGGAAGCCTCGGCGGGCGTCCGTTACATCCCCCGGTGGACAGAGATCGCGGTGACTGCGGCCATGGTGGGCGCCGGCTTCGCCATCTTCGGCCTCGCCGCGAAGTATTTGCCCATCTTTCCCGAGGAGCCTGCGGCACAGCCGGCCGCAGCGGAACATCGCGCTCCAGCCCCGGTAGTGGTGATGCAAGATGCCGATTGAAGATGAGTCGCCGGTCGATGGCCGGTCCTCGACCGCAACAGAAAAAACGCAGCCCGTTCCTCCCGCGCGAATCGGCTGGGACCCTGAGTTTGTCCCACCCGCGCCGGAGGCCGATCCGGCCGCCGAGTGGAAGCGCCAGGGCCGCAGCCTGAGCGCGAAACTCATCGCCCTGATTTTTTCCGCCATGGTGGTCATTTTCGCGCTGCTCGGCTATGCCAATATCCGCCTCCACCGCCACCACCTGGAGGCGGCCACCCTGGCCAGTGCCGAGCGCGTCAGCGACGTCATCAAGCGCAGCACTTCCTACCACATGCTACGCAACGATCGCGAAGCACTCTACAACGTCATCGGCACCATCGCCGCCGAGCCCGGCGTGGTTAAGGTACGTATCTTCGACAAGGAAGGGCGGATTGGTTATTCCAGCGACCCCAATGAGGTGGGGCGCGCCGTCGACAAGCGTGGCGAAGCCTGCTATGCCTGCCATGCCCAGGCGCAGCCGCTCTCCAAGCTCAATCGCCCCGACCGTTTTCGCATTTACCACGTCAATGGCGCCGGTCGGGTGCTCGGCATCATCAACCCGATCGAGAACGAGCCCGCCTGCTCCAACGCCGCCTGTCACGCGCATCCGGCAAGCCAGCAGATTCTCGGCGTGCTCGACACCAATGTCTCGCTGGCCAAAGCCGACAGCGGCCTCGCCGAAAGTACGCGCCTGATGCTCATCTACACCGTGCTGGCGGTAATCCTGATTTCCGTGCTCACCGGCGTCTTCGTCCTGCGGCTCGTACACCGCCCGGTCAGCATCCTGCAGCGCGGCACCGAACAACTCGCCAAGGGCGATCTCGGCTACCAGATCGCCATCAACTCCAAAGATGAACTCGGCGATCTCGCCCACTCCTTCAACATCATGAGCTTGCAGCTTCGCGCCGCCAACGAGGAGATCACTTCCTGGGCGCGCACCCTGGAGGCGAGGGTCGAAGACAAGACCAACGAATTGAAGCGCGCCCACGACCACGTGGTGTTGGTGGAAAAAATGGCTTCCATCGGCAAGATGGCCGCGGTGGTCGCGCACGAGATCAATAACCCGCTCTCCGGAATTTTGACTTACGCCAAGCTGCTCAAGAAATGGGTGCAGAGGGTGGAAGGCAACGAGCAAAAGCGAACCGAGATCCGCGAGTGCCTCGACCTGGTTGAATCCGAGAGCAAACGCTGCGGCGACCTGGTCAAGAACCTGCTCATGTTCTCGCGCACCGCGCCCATGAACCTGGAGTGGGCCAACGTCAACCAGGTGGTGGATCGCTGCATCCGCCTGGTCCAGCATCAGCTCGATCTCGGAAACATCCAGCTGCAGACCGAATTATCGGAAGACCTGCCCATGCTGCATTGCGATCCCGCGCAGGTGGAGCAGGTGCTGCTCGCGCTGGTGATGAACGCCATCGACGCCATGCCGCGCGGCGGCAACCTGCTGGTGCGCACCCGCTCCCTGCCGCAAAGCAAGCGGATCGAAGTCCAGGTTCGCGACGACGGCGTCGGCATCCAGCCTGACCTGCTGCCGCGCATGTTCGAGCCTTTCCTCACGACCAAGGAGACGGGCAAGGGCGTGGGGCTGGGCCTGGCCATCAGCAAGACCATCGTCGAGCGCCACGGCGGCGTGATTGAAGTGGAATCGCAGCCCGGCCGCGGCACCACGTTTTACATCTTCCTGCCGGTGGACGCGCACCTGGTGTCGGAACCGGCCGCCGCCATGGCAGAAAAGAGCAGTGGCTAGCACCACCGACATACGCATCACGAACTCGAGGTTTCGATGAACTCAAGCAAAGGCAAACTTCTCATTGTGGACGATGAGCTCAGCGTACGTGATTCGCTGGCCAAGTGGTTCCGCGAAGAGGGATACGAGATGGGCACCGCCGAGAATGCCCAGGAAGCGCTCGCCCGTCTCGGCGAAGGCAAATGGGACCTGGCGCTGGTGGACATCAAGATGCGCGGCACCGACGGGATCGAGCTGCAGCGCCGCATGCGCGAGATTGACCCGGAGATGATTGTCATCATCATGACCGGCTACGCCTCGGTCGAAACCGCGGTCGCCGCTCTCAAGAACGGCGCCTACGACTACGTCACCAAGCCGCTCGATCCCGACGACATCGCCCACCAGGTCCAGAAGGCTCTCTCCCATCGCAAGGTGCAGCAGGAAAACGTGCGTCTGCGCGAGACCGTGGCCGAAGTGCAGCGTCCGCCCGACCTGGTCGGGCAGGGCAAGGCCATGCAGAAAGTTTTTGACGCCATTGAGACCGTCGCCGCCACCGACGCCACCGTGCTTATCACCGGCGAAAGCGGCACCGGCAAGGAAATCGTCGCCCGCGCCGTCCATGCCGGCAGTCCGCGCAAGTTCCAGCCGCTGGTCGCCATTCACTGCGGCGCCTTGACCGAAACCCTGCTGGAGAGCGAACTGTTTGGCCACGAGAAAGGCGCCTTCACCGGGGCGCAGTACCGCAAGAAAGGCAAATTCGAGATCGCCGAGGGCGGCACCGTTTTTCTCGATGAAATCGGCGATATTTCCCTGAAGACCCAGACCGACCTGCTGCGCGTTCTGCAGGAGCGCGAGATCGTTCGCGTTGGCGGCAACCAGCCCATCAAGGTCGATTTCCGCTGCGTCGCCGCCACCAACAAGGACCTCGAGAAGCTCATCGACGAAGGCCGCTTCCGCCCCGACCTTTTTTACCGGCTCAACGTCTTTCGCATCGAGCTTCCTCCCCTGCGCGACCGCAAGGAGGACATTCCGCTGCTGGTCGAGCATTTTCTGCGCAAGTTCGCTCTCGCCATGAACAAGCGCATCACCCGCGTCGCTCCCTCAGCCATGTACCAGCTCCAGCAGTACGCCTGGCCCGGCAACGTGCGCGAACTGGAGAATGCGGTGGAGCGCGCCATGGTGGTAGCGCAGGAGCCTGAATTGCGCGAGTCCGATTTCATCCTCAAGCCGCGCGCCTCCGGCGAAGCCGAGGGCAAAACCCTCGACGACATCGAAAAAGCACACATCCTGCGCGTGCTGGAGGAATGCGGCGGCAACCAGACACGCACCGCCGAGGTCCTCGACATCGACCGCGTTACCCTGCACAACAAGCTGAAAAAATACGGCTGGAGCAGGAACGGGGCCGCCGTCGGCGCCGACAAATGAAGCTGCTGCAGTTGCTCCCCATCGGCGACATCGATCTGCGTGCGCTCGAGCGGGTGGGTCCGCTGATCGCGCAGCAGTTTCACGTTCCCTGGGACATCCTGCAGCCGCGCCTCGATCCCCAGTTCGCCTACCACGCCGAGCGCCGCCAGTTTCACTCCAGCGAATTGCTCGTCCGCATGCACAATTATCTCGGCCCGGAGTGCTGGCGCATGCTCGGCGTCACCGCCGACGACCTCTACATTCCCATCCTCACCTTCGTCTTCGGCGAGGCGCAAATGGCCGGACCCGCCGCCGTCGTCTCCACCCATCGTCTACGCCAAAGTTTTTACGGGCTTCCGGCCGATGAAGACCTGGAACGCGATCGCCTGCTGAAAGAGGCGGTTCACGAACTCGGACACACTCTCGAACTTCGCCATTGCGCCGATTACCGCTGCGCCATGGCCGCTTCTCACGCGGTGGAGTGGATTGACCTCAAAGAGAGCGGCTTGTGTCCGGCTTGCAGCGAACGCACCTCGCCCCTGCTGCCGGTTCGCAAGAGCGCGCGCTTCCGATTCTTCTGAAAACATCGGCAAGCGACTCATTGCCTCGTTTTGATGGTGGGAAAAGCCAGACCGCGGATTCACGGGGATCTTCACGGATCTTTTCTTGATCCGCACGCCTTCGACGGTCGGAAATAGGTCTTTCGGACATTTTTTTCGGCCGGCTGCCCATTTCCGTTCGCCCCCCGATTTGCCCGTTCGCTGCAGGCTGGTTCCGGTTGGCTCCCGTTTTTCGCTTGCCTTGTGACGCCTCCTCACACCCCCACGTGAGCAGGGTCACAGACCATTGATACACACGCTGCTTAACTCCTTATTCTGCATGTCTATCAACATCGGACTGGATATCGGCGCCGTCAGCCTGAAACTGGCCGCCATCGGCTCCACGGGCGACGCCGGGCGGTTCGAGCGCCTCACTGCGAAAAATCCTGACGGATTTTTCCCCGCCGAGTTCCCTGCCGCTGCCGCTCTCGCCGGCCGCCCGCTGGTGCTCTCGCGCTACCGTCGCATCCAGGGCAGCCCCATGCAGTCCACCTTCGACCTGTTGAAAGAGTTCTACGAGCACGTGCCGGAAGAGAACGTGGAAGGCATCCGGGTCACCGGCTCCGGCAGCGAGATGATCGCCAAGCTACTCGGTATTTATTTCGAGAATGAATTCCGCGCCGTCGCCAAGGGTGTTCGCGAGTTCTATCCCGCGGTGCGCACCGTCTTCGAGATGGGCGGCGAAACCTCGAAGTACATCCGGCTGGAGCCCAACGAGCAATCCAAGTACCTCGGCATCGTGGACTACCAGTCCAGCGGCGATTGCGCCGCCGGCACCGGATCGTTCATTGACCAGCAGGCCTCGCGTCTTCTTTACACGGTGGAAGAGGTGGGCCCGGCCGCTTGCGCCGCAAGTTGCGCGGCGCGCGTCGCCGGACGCTGTTCGGTATTCGCCAAGTCCGACATGATCCACGCCCAGCAAAAGGGCTACACCACAGACCAGATTCTCCGCGGCTTGTGCGACGCGGTAGCGCGCAACTTCAAGTCGGCGATCGTGAAGGGCAAGCAGGTCATGCCGCCGGTAGCGTTCGTGGGTGGCGTCGCTCTCAATGCCGGCGTGCGCAACGCCATGCGCGACGCCTTCCAGCTCAGCGACCAGGATTTTATCGTTCCCGAGCACTACTGCTGGCTGGGAGCGTTGGGGGCGGCGATCTTCGAGACCGCCGAGATGCGCAAGCGTTCCTTCAAGCGCATCCATCAGCTGCGCCAGCACACCGGGAAACAGGTCTTCGCAGGCTCGGAACGGCTGTCCATGAACAACGTGCTGCTGCTTCGCGACCACGTGGCGGACGTGGCCACGCCCGCGACGGGAAAGATCGACGCCTATCTCGGCATCGATATCGGCTCCGTCAGCACCAACCTGGTCGCGATCGACAATGGCGGCAATCTGCTGTACGAAATTTACCTGCGCACGCAGGGACGCCCCATCGAGGTTGTCAACGCCGGATTGGCGGAGATCGAGCAGGCGCTCGGCGACCGCCTCAACGTCCTCGGAGTGGGCACCACCGGCTCGGGCCGCGAATTGATCGGCGAACTTGTGGGCGCCGATACGGTCAACGACGAAATCACCGCGCACAAGACCGGCGCAATGCATGTCTCCGACCGGCTCGGAATGGATCGCGTGGACACCATCTTCGAGATCGGCGGCCAGGATTCCAAGTTCATCCGCATCGACGACGGCGTGGTCGTGGACTTCACCATGAACGAAGCCTGCGCCGCCGGAACCGGATCGTTCCTCGAAGAGCAGGCGGAAAAGCTTGGAATTTCGATCAAGGGCGAATTTGCGCAGATGGCGCTGGCCTCGCAAAAACCCGCGCGCCTGGGCGAGCGCTGCACCGTCTTTATGGAGCGCGACGTTACCAGCCTGCTCTTGAAGGGCGCGGAAGTCGGCGACCTGGCGGCCGGGCTGGCGTACTCGGTGGCGCTCAATTACCTGAACCGGGTGGTGCGCGGACGAAAGATCGGCGACGTCATCTTCTTTCAGGGCGGCACCGCCTATAACGACGCCGTCGCCGCCGCCTTTTCCCAGATCCTGGGCAAGCGCATCATCGTGCCGCCGCACAATGGTGTAATCGGAGCCATCGGCATGGCCCTGATCGCGCAAGCGGTGATGCAACAACGCGGCCATCCGCCCAGCAAGTTCCGCGGCTACCATCTGGACCGCGTGGACTACAAAACGCGCGAATTCGTCTGCAAGGCTTGCTCCAATTTCTGCGACATCAAGGAATTCAACGTCGAGGGCCAGCGCAGCTACTGGGGCGACAAGTGTTCCGACAAGTTCCGCAAGCGCGCCCGCACCGACCGCAAGCCGGTGATCGAAGACCTGGTCGAGTATCGCGATAGGGTTCTTGAGCAGGTGCTGAAGCCGGCGGCCGGACATCGCCGGAAAGTCGGCATCCCCCGCACCATGTTTTTCTTCGACAAGTTTCCCTTCTGGTGCGCGTACATGCAGGAACTGGGATTCGATGTCGTGGTATCGCCACGCACCGACCCGGTGATCGCGTCCAGCGGCGACGAACTCGCAATTGCGCAGCCGTGCTTTCCCGTCAAAGTCGCGCACGGACACGTCAGGAAACTGCTGGAGAGCGGCGTGGATTACATCCTGCTGCCCAACGCTCTGAACGAATACACCGTGCAGCCGAACGAAGAGTCGCACCTTTGCCCCTGGAACCAGACGCTGCCGTTTGTCGTGCGCGCCGTCCCGCAGATGGAAGCCGCGAGTGCGAAGTTCCTGGCGCCCACCGTGAATTTCCGCTACGGGCGCAGGCACGTGGAACAGGAATTGGCAGAGTTTGCCAAGGCGCTCAACATTTCCCGCCGCATGAGTGATCGCGCTGTGACCGCGGCGTATGCGGCGCAAGGCGCTTTTACCGACCAGTTGCTGGAAGCCGGAGCGCAGGCGCTCGACGCCGTCGAGCGCAGCGGAGAACCCGCGCTGGTGCTGGTCGGCCGCGCCTACAACCTCTACGACCGCAGCATCAACTGCGACATTCCACGCAAGCTGCGCGCGCAGTACGGCGCCAACGTCATCCCCATGGACTTCCTTCCGCTCGAGCAGGAGGACATCCGGGAAGTGAATCCGAACATGTATTGGAATTCCGGCCGGCGTATCCTGGCGGCAGCGCGCATTACCAAGCACCGCCGTAACCTGCACGTGGTGTACATCTCGAACTTCAAGTGTGGTCCCGACTCTTACATCAAGAGCTTCATGAGTGAGGCCGCCGGCAAGCCGGGCCTGGTGCTCCAGTTCGACGGCCACTCCAACGACGCGGGCTTCATCACCCGTTGCGAAGCCTATCTCGACAGCAAAGGATTCCTGCGATGCTCCGCCACCGCCACGTAAGCCGCAAGATCGGCGCCGCTCACCCGCTGGCCGGAAAGAGAGTGTTCATTCCGTCCATGGCGCAGGGCAGCGTGGAAGCCTTCGCCAGCGTATTCCGGTGGCTCGGCATTGACGCCTGCCCGACCCCGCCCTCGAACTCGCGCACGCTGGAATTGGGCGCTAAGTTCACCGCCGGGGACGAGTGTTACCCGGCCAAGGTCACCGTGGGTGACTTTCTGCGGATCGTGGAGGAGCCGGGATTCGATGCCCAGCGGACCGTGTTCTTCATGGCCACGGCGGACGGTCCCTGCCGCTTTGGCCAGTACGCGCCTTTCTTGCGCAAGCTGCTGGATGAAGCCGGGTATCGCGACGTGCAGGTCTTCTCGCCGCACAGCAAGAATGGATACGAAGACATCGGCGACGTCTCCGGACCATTCCTGCGCTCCTCGTGGCGTGCGCTGGTCGCCGCCGACCTGCTGCGCAAGGCCCTGCTCAAGACGCGCCCCTACGAGGTCACGCCGGGCGACGCCGACCGCGCCTTTGATGAATCGCTCGCCGACGTCTGCCAGACCATCGAGAACAGTTGTGCCGACACCTCATGCCAGCTCGAGCAGATGGTGGAATCATTGAAGCGCGCGCGCGAACGCTTCCGCCGCGTGTCCGCCCGCTATGACCGCGACCTGCCGCTGATCGGAGTGGTCGGGGAAATTTTCTGCCGCCTCAACAACTTCAGCAACGACGACCTGGTGCGCAAACTCGAAGGTTACGAGGCCGAAGCCTGGATCAGCGACATCATGGAGTGGATCGCTTACACCAACGCCGAGGTAGTGCGCCGCCTGAAGCTCACCGGCCGCAAGTGGACGCTGGAAATGGGCAAGACTTTGCTGCGGGACCACGTTCAAATGGCCGATGAACACGCCCTCGCCGCACCCTTCCACGAGGACGCGATCGGCTACGAAGAACCGCCCATCGAGGAGGTGCTTCGTCTCGCCGAGCCCTACCTGCCCGCCTCGGGCGTCATGGGCGAAATGGTGCTCAGCGTGGGAAAAGCTGCTTACCTGGCGAAACACGGGGCCGACGGCATTATCGATATCAGCCCGTTCACCTGCATGAACGGCATCGTCAGTGAAGCGGTGTATCCAAAATTAAGTAAAGATTACGGCGGGATTCCGATCCGCAATTTTTATTTTGACGGGACGCAGTCCGATCTCGACCGCGACCTCGGCATCTACATGGAGCTTGCCCGCTCCTACCGCGAAAAGAAGAAATTGCCGCGCCGCTACCCGGCGTATTTTGGTGCGTCGGCCGCGGATTAGCCGCTCCTGGTCACATTTCGAACCACGTTTCATCACCCAGCCGCAACACCGCGAATTTTGCGCTGCTATAATCCCCCGTTCTTTGCGCCTGCTGTGGGGAGAAGCCCGTGAACAAATTTGCCGCCGTCCTGCTCATTGTTGCCGCCTCATTCACGCCCGTCGCCGCACAGCGCGCCAAGAACGCGTCCCCGCAGCCCATTGCCTCCACAGCGGCTTCCCTGCAACCGCAGTTCAGCGAGACTCTGTACGATGGAATGAAGTGGCGTCTCATCGGCCCCTATCGGGGCGGGCGCGTGCTGGCTGTAACCGGCGTTCCCGGCCAGCCGAACACTTATTATTTCGGCGCCGTCGCCGGCGGCGTGTGGAAGACCACGGACGGCGCCGCCAGCTGGCAGCCGATGTCGGACAAGTACCCGTTCTGGTCGGTCGGCGCCATCGCCGTTGCGCCCTCGAATCCCAGCGTCGTTTACGTGGGCACAGGAGAGGCCTGCATCCGCGGCGACGTCACTTACGGCAACGGCGTCTGGAAGTCACTCGACGGCGGGAAGACCTGGCAGCACGTTGGACTGAAAGACACGCGCCAGATCGGGCGCATGTTCGTCGATCCCCACAATCCCAACATCGTGTTCGTCGCCGCTCTCGGCCACGCCTTCGGCCCCAATGCGGAGCGCGGCGTCTTTCGCACCACCGACGGCGGCTCGACGTGGCAGAAGGTCTTATATAAGGATGAGAAAACGGGCGCGATTGATTTGTCTTTCGATCCCAACAATCCCAGCCTTATCTTTGCCGCCATGTACGAAGCGCGGCGCTCGCCTTGGGAACTGGTGAGCGGCGGCCCGGGCAGCGGGCTGTATCGGTCCAGTGACGGCGGCGCAACCTGGAAGCAGATCACCGGCAATGGTTTTCCCAAGGGCGTTTTAGGACGCATAGGTGTGGCGGTCTCAGGCGCGAACCCCGATCGGATTTATGCCATCATCGAGGCCGAGCAGGGCGGGATCTATCGTTCCGACAATGGCGGAGAAAACTGGAGCAAGGTTTCCGGCGACTCGCGTTTCACTCAGCGCTCCTGGTACTACGGCCACATTTTCGCCGACCCGAAAAGCGCCGACACCGTGTACATGCTCAACGTCGGCATGTTCCGCTCCAGCGACGGCGGAAAGAGCTGGACCCAAGTCCGCGCGCCGCACGGCGATACTCACGGCCTGTGGATTGATCCTGATAACCCGCAGCGGATGATCGAGGGCAACGATGGCGGCGCTACCGTCTCGGCGGATGGCGGCAAGACGTGGACGACGCTTTATAACCAGCCGACGGCGCAGTTCTACCACGTCGCTGCCGACGACCGCTTCCGTTACTACGTCTACGGCGCGCAGCAGGACAACACCACCGTCGCCATCGCCAGCTCTACCGATCGTGGCACCATCGATCGCGAAGACTGGTACACCGTGGGCGGCGGCGAAGCCGGCTTCG
Source organism: Terriglobales bacterium (assembly GCA_035691485.1). Classification (NCBI taxonomy): domain Bacteria; kingdom Pseudomonadati; phylum Acidobacteriota; class Terriglobia; order Terriglobales; species Terriglobales bacterium. The sequence goes on along the minus strand of DASSIZ010000041.1, from coordinate 5,114 downwards.
TGGTTCCCTACCTGCCGGAGCCCAACATTGTCTTTGCCGGCTCCTACGATGGCCTGATCACGCGCTACAACAAGGCCACCGGCGAACTGCAGGACGTGAACCCCTGGCCCGACAATCCCATGGGCTGGGGCGCGGCGCAGCTGAAGTACCGTTTTCAGTGGACGGCGCCGATCGCTTTGTCCCCGCACGATTCCAACGTGCTCTATCACGGCGCCAACGTCGTTTTCCGCAGCACCAACATGGGCCACAGTTGGACCGCGATCAGCCCCGACCTCACGCGCAACGATAAAAGCAAGCAGGGCCCGTCCGGCGGCCCCATCACCAAGGACAACACCAGCATCGAGTATTACGACACAGTGTTCGCGATCGCCGAGTCGCCGCTGCAAAAGGGCCTGATCTGGGCGGGCAGCGACGATGGCCTGATTCACCTCACGCGTGACGACGGCGCGCACTGGCTGAACGTCACGCCCAAGGACTTGCCGGAATGGGGGACGGTGAGCCTGATTGATTCCTCACCCACCGACGCCGGCACCGCCCATGTCGCGGTCGACCGGCATCGCTTGGACGACCTCTCACCGTACATTTTCGTGACTCACGATTTTGGCAAATCGTGGGCCAGGATCGTAAACGGCATTCCTTCCGGATCGTTCGTCCATGCCGTCCGCCAGGATCCAGTGAATAAGGACATGCTCTACGCCGGCACCGAGACGGGCGTCTTTATATCGTGGGACGATGGATCGCACTGGCAGCCGCTCAAGCTCAACCTGCCGGACGTCCCTGTCCATGATCTCCTGATCAAGAATGATGACCTGGTCATTGCCACACACGGCCGCGCCTTCTGGAGTCTCGACGACATCACGCCGCTGCGAGAGCTCGCATCGGTTGGCGGCGCCGATGTCCACCTCTACAAGCCGGCGGCCGGCATTCGGCTGCGCGGTCGCGGCTTTAACATTCCCTCGCAAGCGCCGGTCGGCCAAAATCCGCCCGGACCTGTCGTGCTTGACTACTTCCTGAAATCGGCGCCGGAGGGCGAGGTCACGCTGGAGATCCTGGACGCGCAGGGCAAGCTGGTGCGCAAATTTTCCAGCCAGGAACCGAAGAAAAAGCGCCCGGTCGCGGAGTCGGAAAGCGAGTTCGACGAATTCCTTCCCCCTGCATCGCCCAAGCTCCCGGTGAAAGCGGGCATGAACCGCTTCTCCTGGGACGCGCGTTACGAGGCTCCCGCCAATGTACCCGGCCTCGCTCAGTGGGGAGGACGGCCGCGCGGCCCGCTGGCGTTGCCCGGGACGTACACCGCGCGGCTCACGGTGGGCGGCAAGCCGTACTCGGTGCCGCTTGAGGTGAAGCCCGATCCCCGCAACAAAGCCACGGCTGCCGACCTGGCGAAGCAATCGGAGCTGGCGGCCAACATCGCCCGGCGCATTGCCGAAGCCAATGGCGCGGTCAACCAGATGCGCGAGCTGCGGATCCAATTGGCCGAACTGAAAGATCGTTATGAGAAGGACGCGCGTGCCAAGGATGTGCTTGCTTCCACCGACGCGCTGGACAAAAAGGTCGCACCGGTGGAAGAAGCGATTGCCCAAACCAAGTCCAAGGCCAGCGAAGATCCGCTGAACTTTCCCATCCGCATCAACAACAAGCTACTGCTGTTGCAGCAAACAGTGGAGAGCGCCGATGCGGCACCGACGGAACAGTCCTCCGCCGTCTTCGACGAGCTCAACAGACAACTGGACGTCGCGCTGCAACGTTGGCAGCAGATTGTCAACAGCGATATTCCTGCGTTAAACGCCCTCATGCAGAAATCCAATCTGCCCGCGGTTTATCTGCCGGAGGGGCCGGAATAGAACGCGGCGGGCGGGAGTTATCAGACCGGTACCTAACAGATTTGCCTCGGCATAAAATTGCCGCGGTGCCCTAACATTGGTGCATCTCTTGTTTTGCAGGGGTTGCCTATGTCCGCTCGATGGGTGAAGCTGACTGCTTTTTTGATGGCTGTCCTGATGCCGTCGGCAATGATGTCGGCCGATATGGTGGGCGTCGTCCGCGTGTCTGGAAATGATGTCACCCTGGATGGGCGCGCCTGCGATTCGGGCGTCGTTGGATTCGACGGCGAACTGCTCTCCACCGGCGCCGATTCCAAAGCAACCGTGACCAGCCGCGGTACCACGATCTCCATGGCGACAAATTCGAGCGTAAAGCTCGGCACCAAGGCACTGGAACTGATCGTGGGTTCGGTGGTCGTAAGCTCCGATACCGGCAGTTCCACTCATGTGGAGGACGTTATCATCTCCACCGCTCCGGGCATGCGCGCTAAGTTCGTGGCGCAGCGAACCGACGATGAGTTACAGGTCGTGGCCCTGGAAGGCAGCGTAGAAGTCAGCGACGGTCAGCAGACAACCACCGTGCCGGCAGTGAGCGGCGGGAAAATCGGCCTCGGCAAAGGATCGAATGACAAGGGCCAGAAACATAAGAAATTTGCCTGGCTGAAGAACGACGACATCGGCCTGATCATCCTGGTGGGGGCGGCGGTCACGGCGGGTGTGGCCCTGGGCCTGGTGAACTCGGGCAACAAGAAAACCAGCGTCAGCGCGCCATAATGCGGAACAAACGATGGTGAGCGCGGCAGGATTCGAACCTAGGCGCGTTTCATGAAGGGTCCAGGTTGCCGTTTGTTCCTTCGGCGGTCGCAGGCTGGCCTCGCTGGCTCTGCACCTGGCGCCGCGAGTCTTGAGAGGTCGGCACAGATTCCGCTACACGGTCCGAGCATCCACGCCGGGCATCCTGACAATCCGAGACCTGCGGTTCATGGCGAGTTCGCACGCGTGACACGAGTATTCCGCTGAAAAGACCTTCGCCGGAAACCTACGGCCAGCGCGGCTTTACAAAGTTTTACATTTCAACTCTGCTTGACAGTGTCCTTGTCTGGGCATAGATTGCCTGCACCACGAGGATCAATCCTGCGCCGGAACAGTGGGGTTCCAGCGGATCGACAGGACTCCGTTCCATTAACCGACAACACAAGCCAGCAGAACCCCTGCTCGCTGAAGGAGAGGCAGATGCGCGTTTTTTCTCAGCCCTCGATTCGCAAGCTAGTCACAACCACTCGAACCGCGGCATGTCTGCCGTTGCTACTTGCAGCGGTACTTGCATTCAGTCTGACCGCGCTAGCCCAACGGACCGGCTTGGGTCCCGCTAGTGCCAACATGCGGCTGGTCGGACACGCTGATTTATTGGGCCGCGCAGCGTATCAGCCGACACTGCACACCATCAATGGACGCGTGTATCTCTTCGTCGGTCACTTTGGCGGCACGACGCTGCCCTCCGGCTTGACGCTGCATGGGCTGCCGAACGGCGGCACTTCCATCGTCGACGTTACCGAGCCCGCCAATCCTAAACAAGTAAACTTCATCCCGTCGAACGGGTCGCAAATGGTTCGCGTCTGCGACGGCGGTGTCATCGGTCAGGCAGGACACTATTACATGCTGCGCAACACCAGCAACACTCACGAGGTTTGGGACGTTACCAACCCAGCCAGCACTACAATCGCTGATCGCCTTTCGGTCATCCAGCCGGCCCCGGGCGCTTTTTTCACCAACACCCACAAGAACTGGTGGGAGTGCGATACCGGGATTGCATATATCGTTGCGGGAGCCGGCACGAAGTCGGCCGCACCCGACGGCTGGACGACCAACCAGCACATCAAGATCTACGATCTCAGCAACCCCTCCCATCCCGCGTATATCCGCGACATTGGCTTGGTTGGCCAGAACCCCGGTTCTGCGGTGACTACGGCCACCTCCGGGGTCCACGGGCCGATTTCGATTATCAATGAGCCGGGGACCGACGTGCCCGTGGAACGGATCTATGTTCCTTATGGAACGTCCTCGAATGGTGTGTTGCAGATCCTTTACCGGCAAAAAGTGCTGCCTCCCCCGTGGGGTACGTGGAATCCACAAACATCAGCGTCTATTGATCCGAGATTACACCCGACCGATGACGATCTTCGGTCGTTGGTTGTCGGCTCGATGGACATGACCCCCACCGAGGGTGCGCATACCTCGTTCCCGATTTTCAATGTGCCGCTCACCCATTATCAGGGATTCACCAGCAGTTCGACTCGTGACCTGGTGGCGCTGATTTCAGAAGAAACCGACAACCATTGCCAGGGAGCGCCGCACTTCGGCTACCTCGTCGATGCGAGCCGGACGGTCGGGGCTGGTGCAGCTCCGGGTTCGACCGGCGAGAAGCACCCCATGGTGATTTCGACCATGCAAGTTCACGAAGACTCGGCCAACCCTGACTTCTGTACTCGCGGCACGCGCTTCGGCCCGCATTCCACCAACGAGTCGTTCTACGCGCCGTATTACGGCAAGCTGCTGTTCATTGCGTACTTTGACGGTGGTGCGCGAGTCTTCGACATCCGGGACCCCTACCACCCGAAGAATGTCGCTTACTTCATTCCCAGTCTGACTGCGAATACGATCCCAACGGTCGTTAACAACGTGAGCTTTCTGGATGTATCCAGTGACAATTTGGAGGTCGACGATAGGGGCTATATCTATGACGTCGACCGTGTGGGCGGCGGAGCCGACATCTTGGAACTCACCGGGTGCGCCAAGCAGATTGTTGACCATAACGGGTTCTGCCAACAGGACCAGGGGCTTGCGAATCCACCCGACTGATGGATGAGAATCGACTGAAACAAATTCAGGGCGGCGCTGCCGAGGCGACCGCCCTTCTTCATTGTTGAAGTAGGCGGCTGTCGGAACCAGCCGCAGATATTGCGGAATTCGGCCTGGACAGCGTTTGTGGAGGAACTCCAAATTCCGTGAAAACTGCAAGTCGCTGAAAACTTTGGTGAGCGCGGCAGGATTCGAACCTGCGACCCATGCCTTAAAAGGACTCGCCGCTCGCAGAATCAGTCACTTGCCCGAAACATCCTTGCGCGTCCCCGAGTGCCCTTGGGGGCGCGTTTTCAATGAGCTAAAGAAACCGCCAAAATTCTGGGACACTCTGGGAGGTTCTGGGGTGGGCACAAAATTGGGCACAGTCGGGAGCGATCCCCAGGAGCTGCAGTTCTGGCTCTATTCATATGCGGCCCTGTTCAGGTATCT
>DASSIZ010000040.1 GCA_035691485.1 Terriglobales bacterium | reverse complement strand
TAATTTCTTTCGGGCGACAAAGATCCGGGACTTCACGGTTCCAACCGGTACCCCCACCATGGTCGCGATTTCTTCGATGGTTTGGCCTTCCATCGCCGAGAGCAAAAGCACCAGGCGCAATTTCTCTGGCAACTCCTCGAGAGCGCGCTGCAGGTGAGCCTGAAATTGATTCGAAGCGGCAAGGTCTTCCGCGGTGACCGGCGGAAGCTGGTGTGCCGGCTGCGACCACAGCATGTCGCGTTGCTCGCTGCGCTTCACGGAGCGCAAGCGATCGAGGGCGAGCCGAAACGAAATGCGAACGAGCCAGCCACGAAAACGGTTGCGGTTGCGCAAGCTATCGAAACTCTTGTAAGCCCGTAACAACGCTTCCTGGGCCACGTCTTCGGCATCGGCCGCATTGCGCAGGACGCCGCAGGCCACGCGGTAGGCCAGCGGGCCGCATTCGGCGAGGCGCTCTTCGAATTCCCGCCGGGCGTCCGCCTGAGCTGCCTCGGGTTCCAACTCGCTCCTTGCCGTGCTGACTGGCTGGATCAGGACGAGCTCCTGCATGGCATCCCTTCTATTGCTCACCCAACGCAGCGGCCTGTAGTAAGCAGGGGCACCCGCTCCCCGTACAACTAGCAGACGCCGCCCAGGCGGATTTGGTTCACTTCAGAATGCGCCCTTGGGAACCTAGGAGTCAGATACCCAGTTGGCCCAGCAGCCCTTCAAGATTGGAATCGTCGACAACCACTTCCCGAGGCGGCTCGCCTTTGGAACTCGCCTGGACCGCGCCTTCGTCAAAAGCCTGGAAAAGGCGCATCTTGGCAACGGCGTACTCTTCGGAACTGGAGAGCGAGCGGCCGTTTTGTGCGGCCCAGCCGTCGAGGGCCGACTGCTGGACGAAAATTTTGAAAGGAAAGGCAGATTGGCGGTCAACCGAAACGACATAAGTGAACTCGCCGCCAGGGCTGGCATCACGCTGAGCGCGACTCCCATCGAAAAAATAATACTGATACACGAAACCATCAGCGGCGGAGTAGCTTTTGACACGGCGAACGGCATCGGGGCGAGCCATGGGGGGATTATTGGCGGGGAAAGGAGAGAAGTCAACGCAAGGGTCGGCGAGCCGAAGGTGGTGCCGAAATGAAACGCTTTCGCCAGTTCTGAGTTCCTAATCAGAACTCGAGTTGTTCCTAATGCGTATTTCGCATCAGCCAATGGCGGCAAGGTCTCGCCGCAAAAGACTCTCGTTGCAGCGGAAATCGTTATTTCTCACCGACTTGCGCACGGAGCTTGCTGGCGCCCGGTTTTCGTCTGCACAAATGACGATTCTTCTTTCGCTGGTCCTTCGCCTGCTCTCGGCTGGGCATGCGGCCCCTTCCGCAAAGCGACAAAAAGGAATCAAGCGCGGTTAAAGCTGTTTTCGCGGCCCTTCTCTCTGCGGCTGCTTGGTTGTCCGGCTGCAACGCAGGAGGCACAGTCGCACCGCCGCCACCACCTCCTCCTTCCATTACTGTGGCCGTTACTTCTCCAGTCAGCACAGTCCTACTGGGGAACCAATTGACGCTGACGGCCACGGTCACCAACACCACTAACACCAGCGTGAGTTGGAGCGTGAACGGCATTGCAGGTGGAAGCGCACGGGTCGGGATGATCTCGGCGGCAGGCGTTTATAGCGCGCCCGACGACCTGCCTTCTCCGGCCGCAGTGCAAATCACAGCGACCAGTCAGGCCGACCCCACAAAGTCGGGATCTGCAAGCGTGGTGATAACCAGCGACATCGCGCTAACGCTGACTCCGAATCCCGCAAGCGTCGAGTTGGGGGCGATCCAAGCTTTCCAAGCCGCAGTAACCAGCAATGGTCATCCAGATGCCACAGTTATCTGGAGCCTATCCGGTGGAGCTTGCCCTACTGCCTGCGGGACGGTGGATACCAGCGGCCGGTACACCGCGCCGGGAATCCTTCCCTCGCCTGCAAGCGTGATGCTGACTGCGCAAAGCGTTGCCGACCCTTCGAAGCAGATCTCTGCAGCGGTGAATATCACCAGCACCTTCACGCTGCAACTCACCGCGCCCTCGATTGTGCCAGCGGGAACCAGCGCGACGATCGTAGCCACGCTGACGCCCGTTCCCAATTCCAATCCCAGCACGGTGCTGACGTGGGCGCTCAGCGGAGTGGGTTGCAGCGGGTCCTCGTGCGGGGTTTTGAGCGTAGTGACGACCCAATCGGCGGGCGCAAATGTCACGGCAAGTTCGGCGACTTACACTGCGCCCGCGACCGCACCTACGCCGAATACGGTGACGGTGGCCGTCACGCCGCAGGCGGATCCTTCGAAACAAGCACAAGCGTCAATTGCCATTCAGCCGGGAATCAGCGTGAGCGTTTCGCCACGGGCGGACACGCTCGCCTCTAATCATCGTGTGACCCTGACGGTGCAGGTCAACGGAACCCCGAACACCGGCGTAAATTGGAACGTCAATGGCACGGCCGGAGGGAGCGCCGCGCTTGGCCAGATTTGTGTTGTCGCCTCGAGTCCCTGCCAGATTGTGAACAGCACAACAGCTTCACAAGTGGACTACGTGGCGCCAGGCGCGATACCTTCGCCGAATCCGGTCAGCGCCACCGCGGTGAGCGCGGCGGATTTCACAAAAAGTGCCAGCGCGCAGATCACCGTCATCAATCACGTGCTGGTCTCGGTGCAGCCCGCGACCGTGACTTTGGCCCCACTGGCGGTGCAGGCTTTTCAGGCATCGGTGCTCGGCACCAGCAACCAAGCGGTGGTCTGGCAAGTGCAAGGCACGGCGTGTTCGGCGGCAGGAACCTGCGGCTCCGTCGATGCCAATGGAAATTACACAGCTCCCTCTGCTCCCCCTGCACCAGACGCGATTCAAGTCGTGGCCATCAGCTCGGATGACACCACGCAATCGGGCACAGCGAACGTGACCATCGCTGGCGGCGCGAACATTCTCACGCTGCATCCTTCGAGCGTGTACGCAGGTGCAGCGCAGGGATTCACTCTGCGCGTGGATGGCAGCACATTCGTCGCGTCAAGCCCGGGGCCCGGATCGACCATGCTGGTCGCGGGAACGGCTCGGACCACTACTTGCATATCCGCCCTAGAGTGCACCGCGCCCGTAACCGCGGCGGACGTGGCCATCGCGGGAAACGTCTCCGTGCAAATACAAAATCCGAACGGCACCGCTTCGAATGTTGTGTCGCTCGTCGTGGCCACGCCAAACCGCTCCGATGAAGTGATCGCGTTGAGCAGTGCGGCGCCCGCAGCATCGGGAAAAGACATCGTCGTTGTGGATCCGACTACAGGTGGGATTTCAACGCCGGGCAACGACCTGGACATGAATGTCGCTGCGCTCGGGGCGTTCTCGACGGCTAACAATTCCTGCACGCTGGGTGGGAATCCGATTCCCCTTCTGCGACCCGCAAGCGGAACAGCAACAGTCGACATCTGCCTTTTTTCGCAGAGCGGCTTTGACACCAGCATGACGTACACGGTGACCGGGGCGGGGGACATTACGGTGATCGCAAAGCAGCCTGCGGGGCTAGGGATTATCCACTTAACCTTGCAAATTGCCGCGAGCGCCGCGACGGGTGCGCGAACGCTCTTTATTCAAAACACGAATCTGGACAAGACCGCGGCAAGCGGCGCGCTGGAGGTGCGTTGAAATGAGCTACGTCGAGCGGCGCAGGTTTCTCTGGATATTG
>DASSIZ010000039.1 GCA_035691485.1 Terriglobales bacterium | reverse complement strand
GACCTCGTGGCAGCCTTCGCACCATATATCGAGCGGCGTCGAGGCCGGATCCGGCATGGGGGAATTCACCGCGTATTCGCGATCTTCATCGAGTTGCCGCTCGACGCCGGCGACCAGCTTTTCGTTCTCCGCGCGCGTGAGCCACTTTTTGACGCCGACGAGGTAGTTCTCCAGCCGCGCAATCGGGTCCCGACGCGTCCAGTATTCGAACAGCGGGCGCGGCACGTACTGCGCCGCATCGTGGATGGCGTGGCCTTTCATGCGCATCATCTTGGCCTCGATCAGGGTCGGGCCCTCGCCGCGGCGAGCGCGCTCGCAGGCCTCGTGCGCAGCGTCGTAGACCTGGCAGGCGTCGGTGCCGTCCACGATCACGCCCGGGATGCCATAGGCGATGGCGCGCTCGGCCAGGTCTTTGCAGCGGAACTGCTCGTCGGTCGGCGTGGAGTATGCCCAGATATTATTCTCGACGAACAGCACCAGCCCCAGCTTCTGCACGGCGGCAAAGTTCAGGCCTTCGTAGGTGACGCCGGTGGACTGTCCGCCGTCGCCGATGTAGGTCATGACGGCGATGTTTCGTCCTTGCAGGCGCGCCCCCAGGGCCACCCCGGTGAGGACAGGAATCAGGTCGCCGAGAGTGGATATTGGGGAGACCACGTTGCGCTCGCGAATGTCGCCGAAGTGCGAGCTGGCATCCTTGCCGAAAGTAGGCGAGCCCGCCTTCGCCATGTACTGCATCATGATGTCGCGCGCGGAGAATCCGCGAACGAGCAGCGAGCCCTGGTTGCGGATCATGGGTCCCATCCACTCATCTTTCTTCAGGGCGAAGGCCGAGGCGCAGGAGCACGCCTCCTGTCCCAGGCCGAAGTAAACGCCTCCGACGACCTTGCCCTGCTTGTAGAGGTTCTCGAGCGCGGCTTCCATGCGCCGGTTGAGCAGCATCCAGCGGTAGATCTCGATGTGCTGTTCACGAGAGAGATATTTCGACTCGCGGATCGGCGGCGCCTCGCGCGAGAGATCCCCATGCACGACGTAGCGGACTTGGTCCCCGCCTTCCGGCCCGCGCACCTGCTCGATCTTGAAATCCGGCCGCTCCAAGCGCCAGTCTGCAATCGTGTAGCACCGCTGGCCGGCGACGCCACTCGGCTGTGGCCCGCTTGTCGCCAGGCGGGAATTCTTCGCCTGACGATCGCCGGAGTTGCCGGACTTGCTGGAATTTTTCTTGGCCATGGCCGTGACCGGACATTATTGCAGCCGCGTGCCGAAAACCGCAAAAAGCGGGACGTCCGCCCCGGGTTCGTTCAGTGTACGTCGGTGCCGTTGGCCTGCAGCGCGCTTCGTGGTACAAACCCGGTCATGCGCTCATGTTTAGTCGCAATCCTGGCCGTGACTGCTGCCACGCTGTTTGCGCAAGCGCCTGCTCGCGTAACGGTCAATGCCGGAGCGCCGGCCAACCTGCGCGTCATCTGGGTCCTGCAACCTGATGGCAGGCTGCTGATGTACGACGCGGAGCAATTTCGCAGTTGGCAGGGAATGAAGCTGCCCGCGGATGCCCGCAAGAATCCGGAGTCGATTTCGATCAGCCGCTCGCGCGTGGTGCTGTACGCGTATCCGCCGGATGGACGTACTGCGCTGCGCCGCTACTGGAGCTCCAACGCATACGCGCCGGAACTGGTCGGAGGGGCCTGGGACCAGCGTCCTGCAAGCGGAGGAGGATTCTCGCTTCTGGAAGCCACTCCCGCGCTTTATTTCAGCAGCGACGGCCAGAGTCTTTTCTGGTTCGAGCACCGCCAGCAGAGCCTTGTGCGCGGCGGCGCTGACATTACCCGCGATGCGCGCTTTCTGGCCTGGACCACAGACCTGAAAGGCGACAATCCGCGACAGGTTGCGCAGTTTACTCTCCCCCCATGCAAGTGTGAAACCGGCGTCTGCAGCGAATCCTGCCCGGAAGCGGACGCCTGGGCGCCTGATTCCGGCGTTAGCGACTTCTTCTTCGTGACGCGCTGGGTGCCAGGCCAGATTGGCTCCCGTTACGAGGAAACGTCGCTCTATCAGAAATCGGGAGAGGCCTGGACGCCGCGCAAGCTCCCGGATCCGGTCGAGCGATTTCTGGACGCGGCGGATCACGGCAATGTTTACATTGAGGCGGTGCCGGATGGCGGCTGCTGCGGCTGGGCGAACGAAAGCGACGACATCACTTATGTCGTGCGCGGCGACAAGGCGGTCGCCATCTTCGATGAGCGCCGCCGCTTCAACAATAACAACTACGATGTCAGCTTCTTCACGGCCGCGGCCGCGTTTTCTCCCGGACTCGATCGCGTGGCGTACACGATCACCGGGAACTTGCAACCGAATGAGGAAATCAGGCTCTCCGACGGCGGCAAGCCGAGCCCGGACGAGCTCAAGGCAATCAAGCAGGCGATGACGGAATTGCCGCGGACCGAAGCGGTCGCGCTCTCCGCTCCGGAACATCCCGTGATCAGCCTTCCCAACACGGAGTTGATCGGCTGGCTCGACGGACAGCGCCTGCTGGTTCTGAAGAGCGGGGAGCTGCAGGCGGTGGACGCTGCTTCCGGAAAGATAACGCCCACCGGCATCAAGGCCGACGCTCCGAAATACGTGTTTCTGCGTTAAGCCCAGAAGTTGTCTTCGTCGCCGGCGAGCTTGCGCAGCTCTTCCGGCGCACGCGCCGGGATATCGACGCTGCGGCCGAGCAGCGCATCCAGCGAGTCCACCCATACGATCTGCGAATTGAAGACGCGTCCGAAATTTCGCGCAAGTGACTGGGCGACATCGTCGAGAGAAGGCGTAGAGGTTTGCTGCTCAATCGAGGTGACCGGCTTCGCGATTCCGCAGGGAACAATCAGCCCAAAATAATCGAGCGGCTCATTGGTGACGTTCAAGGCGAAACCGTGCGAGGTGACCGCGCGCGAGATGTGCACCCCGATGGCGGCGATCTTGGCTTGAACCATCCCCGCCGAGGGCGGCCGGGCTCCATCCATCGCGCTCGAGGGCGAGCGCGCTCCATCGTTGGTCCATACGCCGGTCATGCCTTTCACGCGCTCGGTTGCGACGCCATAATCGGCACAGGTGCGAATCAGCGCCTCTTCCAGCCGCCGGACAAATTCCACGGCGCCCAGCGTCTTGCGCGCGCCATCCGGGCCGAGAAAGCTGCGCAAATCGAAGATCGGATATCCCACCAGCTGTCCCGGGCCGTGGTAGGTGACGTCGCCGCCGCGATCGCACTCGAACAGCTCAACGCCGCGCTGCTTCAGCAATTCGTCGGAGGCCAGCACATGGTTGCGGCGAGCGTTGCGCCCGAGCGTGATAACCGGTGTGTGCTCCAGCAACAGCAGGACGTTCGCGATCTCGTCATTCTTGCGCAACTCGACCAGGCGCTGCTGCAGGCGCAGCGCGGTTGCGTAATCCACGGCGCCGAGTTGGACGACGGAGATAATCAAAAAATCTCAGGCCGGAACTTCGACGTACCTGGAGTAGCTTTGTGGTTCCGGAACGGGGTAGCCGCTTTGGCGAAGTCCGTCGAGATGAAATTCGATGGCTTCTTCCATGTTCTTCTCTATTTCCTCGCGCGTGGCACCAGTCGAAACACAACCGGGCAGGTCGGGCGAATACCCAGAGTACCCCGTGTCCGTTTTTTCGATCACGACGAGGTATTTCTTCATTTCAGCCCCGCATGTTTGAGTATGTTGTTCAGCGTGCCCGGAGCGAGATCATCATTCGGTTTTCCCGGTACCGTGACCACGGCAGCCTTGGTCGAGTGTTTAACTGACGGTGACTCCCGCGTGTACGCTCCAAACGCCAGCCGTCCTGCTCCAGCAGCTTAATGATATCCCGAACCTTCATGGTTTGCGGGCTCAGAAATCAATCGCCAGCCCTTCCACGCTCTCGTCGGCGTCCAGCATGGCCTCGGACAGGGTCGGATGAGCATGAATGGTGTACATCAGGTCGTCGACCGTTCCCTCCAGCTCCATGACGGCAACGGCTTCGGCAATCAGTTCCGTCGCCGACGGCCCGATAATGTGCACGCCGAGGATTTCGCGGTACCTGGCATCGGAAACAATCTTGACGAATCCCTCGTGGGCCCCCACGATCGAGGCGCGCGAATTCGCCGTAAATGGAAATTTCCCGATCTTCACCTGGCGGCCGGCCTCCTTGGCCTTGGCCTCGGTCAAGCCGACGCTGCCGATCTCCGGATGACAGTAGGTGCAGGCTGGAACGTGGTCGCGATTGATCGGTTTCACTTCTTTCCTGGCCATGTGCGCGACCGCAACCTTGGCTTCAATGAATCCGGTGTGCGCCAGTTGCGGCATGCCGGCCACGATGTCGCCCGCAGCGTAGATGCCCGGTTCGGCGGTTTGCATCCATTCGTCGGTGTGAATAAAGCCCCGTTCCGCCTTGATCCTGGTTTTCTCCAAGCCAATGTTCTCCGTCATCGGCTTTCTGCCGACGGCAATCAACACCTTATCGGCGGTAAGCGTCTGCGCCTTGCCGTCGGCTTCCAAGCTGACCGCTACGCCCTCTTTGGTTTTCTCCACCTTCTTGACCGACGCGTTCACCAGCGTCTTGATGTTGCGCTTGCGAAAGGCGCGATCCAGTTCCTTGGAAATCTCCTCGTCCTCCAGTGGCACAATCCGGGGCAGCATTTCGATGACGGTGCAGTCGGTACCGAAGGAGTTGTAGATGGAGGCAAACTCCACGCCGACCGCCCCCGATCCCACAATGATCAGTGATTTCGGAATCGCGCTCAGGCTGAGGACTTCGATATTGGTGAGAATGCGGTCATCCGGCTTCAGGCCGGGAAGCAGGCGCGCCTCCGACCCGGTGGCCAGCAGCACGTTTTTCGCCTGGACCATGTTCTTTCCGCCGCTGCCCTGAACCTCGACCTGGTGCACGCCATCTTTGGCGGGGCCGGTCAGGCGGCCGTAACCGTTGATGGTCTCCACCTTATTCTTGCGCATCAGGAATTCCAGGCCCTTGGTGTGCTTGGTGACGATCTTGTTCTTGCGCTGCTGAATGGAGCCCCAGTTCAGCTTGGGGGTCCCGATGTCGTCGATGCCGAACTCCTGCGCGTCCTTCAGGTGGTCCCATAATTCGGCGTTGAAGAGCAGCGCTTTCGTCGGAATGCAACCCACTTGCAGGCAAGTGCCGCCGAGCTTGTTGTCCTTCTCGATGAGGGCGACTTTCAATCCGAACTGCCCGCCGCGAATGGCGGCCGTATACCCGGCCGGGCCGCTGCCAATAATGGCCAAGTCATAAATCTTGTCTGGCACGTCTAGCTCCGTACTAGCGAGAATCTGGGCGGAACCACAAACAATGGATTCTACGACAGGGTACTGCGATTCGCGAGGACTGCATCTAACCAGAACAGCCGTTGAACCTAGCCGGAAGGAGGAGGCCGAATCAACATCGTAAGTACCTGACCGGCGGTTATCTGCAATCCGCGGGGCCAATGTGGCTACACTTGCAGTTGGTTCTGTGTGTGGGCAGGAGTGGTGTATGCAAAAGACGGCGATTCTGTATTGCGAAGCCGACGCAAAGGTGCTGTCCACACAAGCCAAGCTGTTCAACAAGGCCGGTTATGCCGTGGTTCCTATCGAGGGGCGAGCGGCAATGGAAGCGGCGGTGAAGGCGGGCGGGTTCGATGTGGCGATCCTTGGCCACACGCTCACTCGCGACGACCGTCATCACCTGCCTTACATGGTGAAGAAGAGCAACCCGGAGGCGCGCGTGGTCGTGCTGCATGCCAGCGGGAAACATCCGGCTGTCGATGTGGCACTGGATTCGCGTGCCGGCGAGCGGGCATTACTGGAGGCCATTGCGCAGGCCGCGGCCGAACTGGTCTCGACCTAGCCGCAACAATTTGTGCGTGCGTTTGAAACAGCGCCGGCGGACGTACAGGAAATTCTCAACAAGCCAATCTGCGACCTTGGCCTGCGCCTGGACGGCTCCCCGCTGGAGCGCTTCGTGCAGCAGCTCTACCGCGAGTGCGAGCGCAAAGGCCTGAAGCAGTTTCGCCCGCCGTGCTATCTGACGGATGAATGGGGATGCCCGTCGGGCGAGCCGGTGGTGGGCATACCGTTCTACCTGGCGAATCCGCAACTGTCCAAGTTGGAGCGGGAGATGAATGATCTCGAGGACGCACGCGAGATCATGATGTATCTCCGCCACGAAGCCGGGCACGCCTTCAACTACGCCTACCAGCTCTACAAGACGCCGGAATGGCGGCAGCTATTCGGGTCCTTCCGCCGCGCTTATCGCGATAATTACCGTCCGGTCCCATTCTCGCGAAGCTTTGTGCGACACATGGCGGGCTGGTACGCGCAGAAACATCCCGATGAGGATTTCGCCGAGACGTTTGCCGTTTGGCTGACGCCGGGTTCGCGCTGGCGCACCCGGTACAAGGGCTGGCCGGCAATGGCGAAGCTGAATTACATGAATCGCATCGCCCGCAAGCTGGGCGACACGCCGCCGCTGCGCGCGCAAGGAGACACCGACATTACGGTGTCGGAAATGCGGGACACGGTCGCCGATTTCTACCAGCAACTGCTGGCGAACGACGCCTTATTGTCGGACCTGGCCCTGGATCCCGACCTGATCGACATTTTCGTGGCATCGAAGCGGCGCCGCAAAGGGGTGCGCAGCGCCGCCGAGTTTCTGAAGCAACATCGCAAGGCCCTGACCGACAAGGTGACGTACTGGTCGGGCGTGCAGCGGCCGATCATCAAGAAGCTGGTCGAAGCCATCCAGACCCGCGTGGAGCAACTGGGACTGCGGGTCGAAATTGCTGGCGAGGCCGAACACCTGACCAACATCACCGTGTACACAACCGCGTTGGCCATGAATTACCTGGCGCGCGGCAAATTCGCGCAACCGTAGTGAGCTGGTCAAGGTTGCGCGGGAGGCAGTCATGAACGGAATGAAAATCGCGGTGCTCTACGACGTTTGGGAGGAAGAGCCCGCGGAACCCGAGGTCGAGAAACCGGCACGGGGCAAGAAGAACCGTAAGCAACGCCGTAAAGAGAAGCACGACCGCGAAGAAATCTTCGAGGCGCTGGAGAAACTCGGCCATGAGCCGTTCTATCACGTGCTGGACGGGCGCCCGCAGTCATTGTCGTCGCTCGCCAAATGCGGCGCTGACCTGGTGTTCAACCTGACCGAATCCTTCGCCGGCGACGACACCAAGGAGATGAACGTCACCGCTTATCTGGACCTGCTCGGAGTTCCCTACACCGGTTCCGGCCCCCATGGCCACTTCCTGGCGCAGGACAAGTCGACGGCCAAAAAGATTTTCACGTTCCACGGGATTCGCACGCCGTATTTCGCTACGGCATGGAAAGGCCGCACCGAGCACGCCGACGATGTCTCGTTCCCGCTCATCGTGAAGCCAATGTGGGAGGACGGTTCCATCGGGATCGACGAGAACGCGCTCGTCCACAGCGTGAAAGAATTGATGGAGCGGATCGAGTACGTGCAGGAAGAGTTCGATTGCCCGGCCCTGATCGAGGAATATATCGAGGGGCGCGAACTGTATGGAGCGGTACTGGGCAGCTATGAGCGAGCGGAGGCGCTGCCGCTGATTGAACTCGATCTGTCAAAACTGCCCAAGGGCATGCCGCGCATCGCCACGCAAAACGTCAAGTTCGAAAAAGATACCGAGGCGTACAAGCTGACGAAATCCGCGCCGGTGGACGATCTGGACGAGGAAACCACGCAAAAGCTGACGCAGACCGCGCTCAATGCGTACCGGGCATGCAAGCTGCGCGATTACGGGCGCATCGACATGCGGCTTTCGACCAAGGGTGACGTGTACGTCATCGAGGCGAACCCCAACCCCTGGCTGTCGAGCACGCAGGAGTTCGTCATGGCGGCGCGGAAGTCCGGCAGGACCTACACGCAGTTGATCAATGACATTGTGGAACTGGCGACGGCGCGATACAAGGTCAAGATGAAGGCCGAGGTTGTAAGCTGAAGCAGCGCTTTATTTCGCTGCCGCGGTAATGAACTTCTCCACCGCCGTGTTGAAGCGCTCCGGTTCGTCCACGAACAGCGCGTGTCCGGCATCTTCGAACATTTCGGACTGGAGGTTCGGAACGGCGGCGCGCAACGTATCCACCTGTTTAGCGAGTTGCTTGCTGGCGACAAACAACACCGCTGTTTGCGCCAGCTTGGGAAATGCGGTCGAATCCGGGCGGCCGAGAATGCCAAGTTCCACCGCCGTATTCGTCGGAGTTTTGAGCGACTCAGCGATCACGCGCTGCTTATAGCTCTCACTTTGTGGCTTCTTGAACATGCTCGGGATAAAACTGCTGGCGAATGCTTTGCGATCCGCGGCTACCGTGTGCATCCATTGCGGAAAAAACTTTTGCAGGGCTTCGTCCAGCACCACGAAGCCATCCACCAGCACGATGCCCTGCACATCGGCGGTGCCGAACTGGCCGGCATATGCCAGCAATTCAGCCACACCCATCGACCAGCCGACGAGCACGGGCCGCGCGAGGTGGAGATGGTCCACCAGTTCCTTGTAGTCGCGCGCGCGCCGCTCCGGGTAATTGCCCTCAGCCGGCTTGTCGGACTCACCCTGCGAACGCGGATCGACGGCGATAACGTGGTACTTCGGCGCGAAGTACGCGATCTGCTTCTCCCAAATCCAGGCCGGCATCGTCCAGCCCGGGATAAAGACGATGGCCGGCCCCGCGCCGACTTCCAAGTAGTGAATGCGTACGCCGTCAGAGGTGGTGAAGAACCCCGATTTCGGCACGGCCTGTGCCCACGCGCTCATTGCGCATACGATAACCAGCACGACCACAGCAGTTCGCTTCATGGAATCCTCGCGCGCCTTGGAAGTGAAAAGTTATTATTGGCGACGCCGAAAAAAATCAGCGCCGGAATTCACGGACGGTCACGTTCAAACCAACTCATCCATGTGCGCAATCCGCAGCGCGGTCCGGCAGCCTAGTTCAGCAGCTTCGCGGCGTCTTTCGCGAAGTAGGTGAGGATGATGCTCGCGCCGGCGCGCTGAATTGAAGTCAGCGACTCCAGCATCACGCGCTCGCGATCGATCCAGCCGTTGCGCGCGGCCGCTTCGATCATGGCGAACTCGCCGGAAACCTGGTAGGCGGCCACCGGCACGTTGAAGCGCTCGTAGGCGGCGCGGATCACGTCCAGGTACGGCAGGGCCGGCTTCACCATGATCACGTCGGCGCCTTCCTGCAGGTCCAGTTCGATTTCCTTCAACGCCTCCCGGAAGTTGGCGGGGTCCATCTGGTAGCTGCGGCGATCGCCGAACTGAGGCGCGGAATCGGCGGCCTCGCGGAAGGGCCCATAGAATCCGCTGGCGAATTTCGCGGCGTAGCTGAGGATGGGAAGGTTGGTGAACCCGTTGTCGTCAAGGCCCTTGCGAATCGCGGCCACGCGCCCGTCCATCATGTCGCTGGGCGCAATGATGTCCATGCCCGCCTTCGCCTGTGAAACCGCAGTCTTGGCCAGGATATCGAGCGTGACATCGTTCGCGATTTCGAACTCGCCCGCGAGCGCCTGCTCGACCGCCGCGCCAACCGACTTGGTCACCACCACCCGCGTACCCTGGTGGGTGGGGCGCGCCTTCTGCTGCACCACGCCACAGTGGCCGTGACTCATGTATTCGCACAGGCAAACGTCGCCCACCACCATCAGGTCGCGAACCTCGCGTTTGATCGCCCTGGTGGCGCGCTGCACAATGCCGTCATCTTCCCAGGCGCCGGTGGCGATCTCATCTTTCTTCTCCGGCAGGCCGAACAAGATGACGGCCGGAATGCCGAGCGACTTGACCTCGCGCGCTTCCTTCACCGCCTCGTCCACCGACAGGTTGAAGACCCCGGGCATGGAACGGATTTCCTTGCGCACGCCCTCGCCCGGACAGACAAACAGCGGGTAAATAAACCCCTCGGGACTGAGCCGGGTTTCGCGCACGAACGAACGCAAGGCGTCGCTGGAGCGCAGGCGGCGCGGACGCTGGATGGGAAAGCTCATGATGACCTCGCGATACCACTAAATTCTAGCACTCGGAATCGCGTCCGAGCGCCTGCGAGGCATGATTTATGCGGGTGTGATTAGCGTCACAGACAGGAGTGATCAACCGGGGTCCGGACAGGGATGGCCCGGCGGCCCAGCACCGAGCACCCGACAGTTCCCGGTACTCGGCACCAGGTACCTGGCACGGTTACGCCGAAACGGCTGCCGCCCTTTCCGGCTGCTCCACTGGCTTAGGGGAGGAAGAACTTACAGGCGGCTGAACCTTGGGCTTGGCCGCTTCCTGGCGCCGCATGTCGATGCTGCCCTTGAAATAGGCGCCTTCCTCGATGCTGACGCTGTGAGCGGTTACGTCGCCGACCACCGAGCCGCCGGTGCGGATGTCGATGCGCTCGCTGACGTTCACGCTGCCGTTCACAGAACCCCGCACAACGACCTCGCGCGCGAACACAGCTTGCACTTTCGCTTCGGGGCCGATGTTCAGGTAGGCCGATTCAAGGCGAATCGCGCCTTTGACCGTTCCTTCCACATGCAGCGGTTCAGAGCCGGTAACATCGCCGTTAATGGTGATGCTCTTACCGATGACGGAAATGTTCTGCTGCGGCAACGCGGTCACGCGCGCTGCCATCGAGTTTTCACGCGGCGTTTCCGCCCGCGTTTCAGGCGAGCTTCTTGGCGGATACTCAGGCTTGGGATTCCACATCGCAATAGCCTCCGGGGACCGTGGCGCTGTGCATTGATATCGTGCCTGTGCCGAGCTTCACAGGTGCCAATGGTGCATGGCCCCGGTGGACGGGCATTGACCTTTAGTGCCTGGCGAAGCAAAAGCGATTACCATGTTGAGGAAAGTCAGAACAGCGCTGCTCCTGATTGTTGATTTTTCTTACATCTGACTTGGGATTATGCCGCCTCTTCGCCATACCAGCGCCCGCGTGCTGGAATTCGATTCGCTGTGCCAGATGCTGGGCGGCTATGCCTGGTCGCCGCTCGGCAAGGGACGCGTTGGGCGGTTGCAGCCGGCCGCAGATCGCGCATGGATCGAGCGCCAGCACCAGCTCACCGCCGAGGTCCGGCGTTTCCTCCGCTCCGGCGGGCACTTCGACTTTTCCGGCCTCACTGATCCCTCGGCGCTGGTCGAGAAAGCTCGCATTGAAGGCGCGGCGCTTGAAACCGGTCAACTGCGCGACATCGTGCACGTGGTGGACCGGGCCGACGAGTGGCGCGACACCGCGCAGAATCCGCCGTCCTCGATGCGCGCGCCGAAACCCGGCGAGCAGCCCGATGGGCGCGAAGGTGATAATCCCTGGCCCGCCGTCACCGAACTTTCCGCCGGGGTCGCCGACTTCACGGAATTCCTGCGCTTCTTCCGCAACAAAATTCTGCCCGATGGCACGCTCGACGATCGCGCTTCGCCGGAACTGGCGCGCATTCGTCGCGAGGTCGAAAAGCAGAAACGCCTTATCCAGGACTCGCTGCACTCCTACCTCCGGCGTCTGGCCGAAGGCGGAGCGGTGCAGGAAGAGCTGGTCACGATTCGCGGTGAACGCTTTGTCATTCCGGTCAAAGTGGAGCAGAAGAAGCGCGTACAGGGCGTGGTCCATGGCGCCAGTTCCAGCGGCCAGACCGTGTTCGTCGAACCGCTGGAGACGATCGAGCAAAACAATGAACTGGTGCGTCTGCTTGAAGAAGAACAGGAGGAAGTCCGCCGCATCCTGCTGGAGATGACGCGTCGCGTGGCCGAGCAGTCATGGGCAATCCAGGCCGCCACCGAAACGCTCGCCGAACTTGAGTTGCAGTTTGCCAAAGCGCGTTTTGCCGACGACTATCAGTGCGCTGCTGTCAGCTTCGCCGGCGAAAGCCT
Organism: Terriglobales bacterium; assembly: GCA_035691485.1. NCBI lineage: Bacteria > Pseudomonadati > Acidobacteriota > Terriglobia > Terriglobales > Terriglobales bacterium. The sequence goes on along the minus strand of DASSIZ010000039.1, from coordinate 8,012 downwards.
TTTCCTGAAGGACGCGCGCCACCCACTCCTGGAGCGCAATCACCGCGCAAAATCGCAATCCGTGGTGCCCATCACCGTGGAGCTTGATTCCGGTCACCGCCAGCTTGTGATCACCGGCCCCAACACCGGCGGGAAAACCGTGGCGCTCAAGACCATCGGCCTCCTGGCGCTCATGGCGCAGTCGGGAATCCCCGTGCCCGCGGACCGCGCCGAACTCCCGGTATTCGACGCGGTCCTTGCCGACATCGGTGACTACCAGTCGATCGAGCAGAATCTCTCGACCTTTTCCGCGCACGTTACCAACATTGACTTCATCTCGCGCACGGCGACGCCCTCATCACTTGTGCTGCTCGACGAACTCGGCTCCGCCACCGATCCGGAGGAAGGCGCCGCATTGGCCGTTGCCATCGCCGGGCATTTCCTTCACATCGGCTGCACCAGCGTGATTTCGACGCACCACACCTCGATGAAAGTCTACGGCGCGAATACCCCCAGGGTGCTCAACGCCGCGGTCGGCTTCGACGAGCGGACACTGCAACCGACCTACGAGTTGCGCGTCGGCGTGCCGGGCGCCTCCGCCGGCATCAACATCGCGCAGCGGCTAGGCCTGAACCCGACCATCATTGAATCAGCGCGGTCGCGCCTTGGGGCGCAGGCGCAAGACGTCGGCAAGTTTCTCGATCGCCTGCACGGCGAGCTTCGCGATGCCGAATCCGAGCGCCTTCGCCTGCAGGCGCGCGAACAGGAACTGCAGCGGCAGACGGATCGTCTCGCCGCCGAAGGCCAGAAGGAGCAGCGCGCGCGGATCCGCGAACTGGAAGAAAAACTCGCGTCGCTCATGCGCGACTTCGAGTACCACGCGCGCGAAGCGGTGCAGGCCATCCAGGAGCGCGCCGCGCAGCAGAAGCTATCCAAGGAAGCGGAACGCCGCATTGCCAAGCTGCGGCGGGAATTTCGCGAACAGTTCGACCAGGCCGTTGTCGCGCACACCAGCGGCGCCGATCGCGAGGACCAGAATGCGCAACCGCACGTAGTGCAGCGCGTGCTGGAAGGAGACACGGTGAAGTTGAAATCGCTGGGCCGCACGGCGCAGGTAAAGCGCAGAGTCGGCGACGATCAATTCGAAGTCGCCGTCGGTGCGATGACCATGAAGATTCGACAAGACGACATCGCGCAGGTCCTGGCGCATGCCGCCGACAATCCGGTAAAGTCCGCGCGTGCCCGTGGCGTCTCCGTTACGCTGGAGAATGAGGACCTGACCACGCCCACTGAAATCAACGTCATCGGCCACAACGTGGACGACGCTACGCGAGCGGTTGAGAAATTCGTGGACCGCGCCTTCCTTGCCGGCCTGCCCAAGGTCCGAATTGTTCATGGCAGCGGCATGGGCATTCTGCGAAAGGCGCTGCGCGAATACTTGAAGTCACATCCCCATGTGGCCACGGTCGCCGAAGCTTCGCAACAGGAGGGCGGCGGCGGAGCGACCGTCGTGGAGCTGCGCGTTTGACGGCGGAAGAAATCTGGGCTGAGCTGCTGGAAGGTAATCGCCGTTTTGTCGCCGGCCGTCCGCAGCAGCGTGACCTGGTCCGCGAGCGCCAACTGGTAGCGGAGTCTCAGAACCCCAAGGCGGTGGTGCTCACCTGTTTCGACAGCCGCGTCGTGCCTGAAACCATTTTCGACCAGCGCCTCGGTGACCTCCTGGTGGTCCGCGTCGCCGGGCACGTGGCCGACAAGGTGGCCATCGGCTCGCTGGAACTTGCGGTGGAACATCTTGGCGTTCCATTGCTCCTGGTAATCGGACACCAGCACTGCGCGGCGGTTAAGACGGCACACACCAGCCAGAAGGTGAACTCGTCCAACCTGAAGGCGATTATCAAGGCAGTTCGGAGTTCCTCGGGGTCCGCCGGATTCGAGGCTGGCGACGAACAAGCGATGCGCGCCGCCGAAATGCAAAACGCGCGCCACGCCGCGAGCAGCCTTGTGGATCGCAGCAACATTCTTCGCGAGCGAGTCGAACGCGGCGCACTCTCCATTGTTGCCGCCTATTACCGCCTCGACTCCGGCGTGGTCGAGAGGCTATAAGTTCCGGGTTTTCCACCGCTCTCGCGCCGTTTTTCGGGTTTTTCCACAGGTATTTAACAGCAAAGTACCTGTTTAGTGATTGTGCAATAGCCGGCCTGCTGCCAACCTAGGCCATCTCTCACGGGGTACAAAGGCATGAAGCGTAATTCTTCGGCCCCTGACTGGATACCCGAGTCCGAATTTCGGGACACATTGCTGCAGCAGAAATTGCCGGCCGCGTTGCGGGACAAGAATTTCTTCTGGATCAATGTGCGCCAGTACCTGACGCACGATGACGCCCGTCTTCCTCCAGAGGACTACCTTCGCCACTGGAAAGAGATTTACGACTGCTGCTTGTCAGACGACCAGGCAACCTTGCGCCGCCTCTCTTACCTGAGCTTCAAAGCGCCGAGAAAGAAAAGCGGCATCCAGTAATTGCCAGCGGCTGAAGGTCGCGACGGTGCGGTTTTTCCTCTGATTTTGCCGCTTCCAACCTGATTTCCACAGCTTTCGGACGGCGTGGCAGAGCGGGCATCATGTAGCTGGAATCTTTAGTTCTAGAATACCCACCAAACCCTGTGGCTAATCCCGGCGATTTCGCGTCCACCGTTAAGCAGCAAGCCGACATTGTTCGCGTCATCGGCGAGTACATAAAGCTCAAGAAATCAGGCGCGCAGAATTTCACCGGCCTGTGCCCGTTTCACAGCGAAAAAACCGGTTCGTTTTCCGTGCACGCAACGCGGCAGTTCTATCACTGCTTTGGCTGCGGAGCTTCCGGCGATGTCTTCAGCTTCGTCCAGAAGATCGAGAACATCACGTTCCCCGAAGCGGTGCGCGCAGTCGCGCAGAAGGCAGGCATTCCGCTGCCGAAGACCACCTTCAGCAGTCCCGAAGAAGCGCGTGAAGCAAGGCAGAGGGGCGCGCTGCTCGAAATTCACGAGGGGGCCTGCGGGTTTTTCCAGGAGCAATTGCAGAAGCCGGAAGGCGCGCACGCGCGCGAGTACCTCTCCGGCCGCGGCTTGAACCAGGAGACTCTGGAGCGCTTCCGCATCGGCTACGCGCCCGATTCCGGCTTCCTGCTACGCGACTTCCTGAAGCGTGATTTCGACGAAGAGACACTGAGAAATAGTGGATTGTTTTCGTGGAAGCAGGATGATGGGCCGTCGGCTGCCGGCCATCGGCTGGGTAACGGCGATTCGGGGTCCGCTAAGAGCGGCCCGACAGCCGAGAGCCGAAAGCCGTCGGCGATGTATTCCAAGTTCCGCAACCGCGTCCTTTTTCCCATCTGCAACGAGGGCGGGCGCGTCATCGCGTTCACCGGGCGGACGCTGGCGACCGATGAAAAATCCGGGCCCAAGTACCTGAATTCTCCCGAAACGCCGATCTATTCCAAGTCGCGCGTGTTATTCAATCTCGACAAGGCCAAAGAAGCGGTTCGCAAGCTCGACTACGCCATCCTGGTCGAGGGACAGATGGATTGCATCAGCGTCTTTGCCGCCGGATTTCATAACGTAATCGCCTCCTCCGGCACGGCATTTACCGACTTGCAGGCGCGGCTGCTGGCGCGCTTCAGTCACAAGATTGTGGTCAACTTCGATCCCGACACGGCCGGCGCAGCCGCCGCCGAGCGCTCGCTCAGCCTGCTGGTCGGCGAGGATTTTGAAATCAAGGTGCTTACCCTGGAGCAGGGCTTCGACCCTGACCTGTTCATTCGCCGCAAAGGCGCAAACGAGTATGCGCAGGCGCTGCGACATGCGCCGAAGTATTTCGATTACCTCATTGAACGCGCGCAAAAGCAGTTCGCGGTGCGCACGCCCGAAGGCAAGGTCAAAGCCGTCAACTACCTGCTCCCGCACATCCAGCGCATTCCCAGCCGCATCGTGCGCGACGAACTTGCCAATGAAATGGCGCAGAAGCTGGCCATTGACTCCGCTGTGCTGCGCCAGGAACTGAAGCACGCCGCGACTTCTCGCGGGACGCAGCACGTTTCGGCCGCGGTCGAGGCGCAGGTAACGCCCGCCGAGCGCATACTGATCCGCGCGCTGGCATCGGCCGGCGACATCGCATCCGGCAGTGGCTACTCGTCGTCGCGTGATGGCGCCGACGACAAGTTCGATCCCGCGCGCCAGGTCCGCTTTGCGCTCCGTGACGAGCGATTGCATGAGGGTCTCGCGACCGAGTCGTTTCTGGAGCAGCTGCTGGCAAGCGATTCCGCGGACGTCATGTCTTTATCGCTATCCGAATCGAATCGCCGGCTGGTTGCCGGGATTTTGCTGAAAGACCACGAGGAACTCACGCCCGAGTTGGTGGACGGGGCCATCCATGCGCTGCGTCGGCGCGGGTTCGAACGTCGCCAGCGCGAGGTCCGGGCCCAGATTGCCGACGCCGAACGCCGCAACGACGCGGTTGAACTGGCTCGCTTGTTACGTCAGAAAATCGACATTGATCGCGCACTCGGCGGCGCGGCGCCAGGCGCCGCTGAACGCGATGCCATGATTTCTAAGGCGCCTTAATACCGTGGCCCGCGTATCGAGCTTCTCCGAAACCAAAGGCGGGGCTGGGACATCTAAATGATTGAGGACATTCGGCATAGTTGCGGATTGGGAAGTTGACTGGTTTGCGGCTGGGACAGGTGACCCGGTTGTGCTAAAATTCGTAAGTTTCCGCTTGACCGCAGTGTCCTAATACAGCTCCCGCCGCAACGCGAGCGACCGGTATTCCCGGCCCAACGGGAATCGCCGCGCAGTCAAAGGGGTATGCCACTTGGCTCTGGAAGACAAGTACGACGACATAAAGAAGCTGATCGACGCGGGGAAAGAGAAAGGCTACCTCACCTACAACGAGGTCAACGATCTCATCCCCCACGACGTGCATTCGCCCGAGGACCTCGATGACCTGCTGACCACAATCGGCACGCAGGGCATCGACGTGCTCGAAGGACCGGCGAAGCTGCCATCGTCCGCCTTGGAGAAGAAGTTCGACCAGGAAGTGGAGGAGGGCGAGGAAGTCGAGCTCGATCTCACTCCCGGCGCGCTGGAGAAGACCAACGATCCGGTCCGCATGTACCTGCGCGAGATGGGCACGGTCCCCCTGCTCACCCGCGAGGGCGAAGTCGAAATCGCCAAGCGCATCGAGCGCGGCCAACTGCGCGTGCTGAAGGCGCTGTCACGTTCCCCGATCGTCATTCGCGAAATTGTCGGCCTGGGAGAGGACCTCAAGAAGGGTGTCCGCTCCATCAAGGAAGTGACCACCTTCGACGAGGAGGAGATCACCGAGGAAATCCTTCAGAACCGCCTGAAGGAGTGGACCGGCAAGATCGACGACATCAACAAGCACTACAAGAAGTCGCTGCAGCTCGCCGAAAAATACGAAAACATTCCCGCGCTCAAGAAGAAGCAGCGCGAAGGACGCCGCTGCCGCTGGGCGCTGGCCCGCGAGACGGTCGAAGTCTCGCGCGGCATCCGCTTCCTGGGCTTCACCAACAACGAGCGCAAGCGCCTGATTGACCGCGTCAACAAGACCGTCGACACCATGCGCGCGCTCGATCGCCAGTGCCAGAACATCGAGAAGAAGATCGATGCTTCGCGCAACGACGAGCAGAAAAAAGACTTGCGCCGCCAGTCGCGCCAGATCCGCGCCGACGTGGAGCGCCTGGAGCAGGAATCCGGGACCAGCTTTCCGGAACTCAAGCGCACGCAGCGCGAAATCATCCAGGGTGACATTGACGCTGAGCAGGCCAAGCGCGAACTGATCGAGGCCAACCTGCGACTGGTGGTTTCGATCGCCAAGAAGTACACCAATCGCGGCCTGCAGTTCCTCGACCTGATCCAGGAGGGCAACATCGGCCTGATGAAGGCGGTGGACAAATTCGAATACCGCCGCGGCTACAAGTTCTCGACCTACGCCACGTGGTGGATCCGGCAGGCGATTACTCGCGCAATTGCCGATCAGGCGCGTACGATTCGCATCCCCGTCCACATGATCGAGACCATCAACAAGCTGATCCGCACCTCGCGCCAGCTGGTGCAGGAACTCGGACGCGAACCGACCAGCGAAGAAATCGCCAAGCGCATGGATATTCCGGTCGCGAAGGTGCGCAAGGTGCTCAAAATCGCGCAGGAACCGATCTCGCTGGAGACGCCGATCGGCGAAGAGGAAGATTCGCACCTGGGGGACTTCATCGAGGACCGCGCCGTCATCTCGCCGGCCGAGGCTGTGATCAACGTCAACCTCAAGGACCAGACGGCGCAGGTGCTGCGCACGCTGACGCCGCGCGAAGAGAAAGTCATCAAGATGCGCTTCGGCCTGGAAGACGGCAGCGAGCACACCCTCGAAGAAGTCGGCCAGTCCTTTGCCGTCACTCGCGAACGCATCCGCCAGATCGAAGCCAAGGCGCTGCGCAAGCTGCGACATCCGTCGCGCTCGCGCAAGCTGCGCGCCTTCATGGACGGCGTGCGCGACTGATCGGCCGCCGAATCACCGGGATGAACACAGATAGGGGCAATGGTATTTGCCCCTTTTTATTTGGTTTTCGATCTGTGTTAGTCAGTGTTTACTTGCGGCAGATTCTTCCCCGTTTTCCAAGATTATCCACAGCAAATCCGGAACAATCACAATTTGTTCACAGCGCGTGCCCGGTTTGCGCTTGAGCCCCTTAACCACCTCGGGCAATGTATCGCTCACGCGAGCGTTGATGTTCTGAGCGCGTCGCGCGGGAAAAAGGCCGGACATGCGGTGATGCAACGGAACGTGAGGCCAGTACGGCGCGCGTCCGATAGCACAAGGTCCTTGGCAAGGGAGGACCAGGCTTGGCAGGTCCGGTTTTCGGGCTCCTCGTTGGTAACGGCCAGTTCTGCGGGCACGACACGGCAGCAGCGATGCAGCCACGCAAGCTTAGGCGGTTTCCACCTGAATGGTTCAGGGGAGCGTGGCACGGCATCAGCCCACTGGCCTCGGTCAGCAGGCGGAGTCGGGATCCTCACCGCGAATGTCGCGGCGGGGGGAACGCGGATCGCGTGTGCCGACCGAAGCGGGTTGGGCGAGCCGAATCGCCGGCAGGTGCGGCTTCCGCATCGGCAAGGCTGATTCGAACCCCGTGTCAACCGCCCGCAAGGCGTGCCGCCGAGAGGCTTGGAACCGCGCACAGCCGGAGGGTGCCGCCGCGAGTGGCAACTCAGGGCAGGCGCTGAACCGGTGCCGGGAACGATTCCCTGCTTGAGCTCGTTCCTGGCGGCTCCAGAACATCCGCAACGGCGCGGTCTTCGTTGGCTGGCGAAGGCCGCGCTTCTACTTTGCAGGTTGCAAGGTTTCGCGTTCCACGTTTCGCGTTTCACGTTGTCGCATGTTGCGGAGACCGGAACAGATGTCAACGCTTGAAACCTTGAGACGTGGAACTTAAAAACTTGCATTCACGCACGCGAGGTTGCCAACTTTCGATTTTTCCACGGTTTACTCACCCGTTATTGCCGAGCTTCACCCTTGTTTTTTCCCCCGCTTCGCCTATATTTCTAATCCAGCTACAAACCTGAACGGACCCTGATTTTGGCCACCACCGAATACACTCACGTCAGCAGCCTTCCCGCCAACGTTGATGCCGAGCGCTCCATTCTCGGCGCCATCCTGCTCGACAACTTCACCTACACGCAGGCGTCTTCGGAGAATCTGCAGCCCGACGATTTCTCGCTCGACTCGCACCGCCGCATCTACGGGCGCATCACCGAGCTTGCCGATTCCGGCCGCCCGGTGGACCTGGTCACGCTCGCCGAGGAACTGAGCCGGCGGAAGGAAATCGAAGCCATCGGCGGCGTGGCTTACCTGTCGTCACTCACCGACGGGTTGCCGCACCGGCCCAACATCGAGCAGTACGTCCGCATCGTCAAGGACAAGGCGCTGCTGCGCGGACTCATCTTTGCTTCCAATGCGGCCATCGCGCGGGCCATCGACGAAGCCGA
>DASSIZ010000038.1 GCA_035691485.1 Terriglobales bacterium | reverse complement strand
TTGCTGCGAAGCAATTCCGCCTCCGCCTGCAGCCAATCGTCCAGAGCACGGCCGTGCTCGCCTCCGCGCTTTTCGAAAAGTTCATACGCGCGGGAACGAATTCTCTCTTCCACATTTGTGACTTGTGCGGGATTGCTGCGAGCGGTGCTCATGACTGCCTCCCGAAAATGTATATCCCTATAATAGCCGTTTGATGGATGCGGGAAGATGAATTTAGGTTAACAGCCTACGAGGCCGCCGGGCGCAAGTCGAACAGGAAATTTTAATCACCGGCATAAGAATTTTGTTTTCGGACCATTTCCGCCGATGGAACTCGCGCGCTGCCGCGCGCCCGGGTCAGGGAACGCTTACGGCTCCCGTCTGCAGGCGGGCGCGGTAGATTTCGTAGGTCTCGGCGATCTCGCCCACGGTGTCGCCATGGACGATGTAGCTGTCTCGCGGCAGAGTCGAACCGAACGGAATCTGTTGCGATCCTGCTCCGAACGAGAAGTGCTGGTATCCCAGCGCGAAAGCCTTATTGAACGTATTCACCGCGACGATGATCACGGTCAGGTCCATGGTGCGTCCGGTGCCGTTGAAAACCTCAATTTCGCCGGTGATGGCGCCGTTGTCGGTGACATGGGGCGGCTCGGTCCAGACAACCCTCAGGGGTGGAGGAACCGTGATCACATACTCGCGGGATTTCGTCACTGGTTTCGGCGACGAATCGCGGGCTTCCAGCGTGAAACGGTACTGGCCGGGCACCGTGGCAGCGCCGCCAATCACGCCGTTGGGTTCAAGCGAGATGCCGGATGGCAGGGCCCCGCCGATGACACGCCAGCGCCAGGGTGCTGTCCCCTGCTGCGGGGGGTGAAGTTGCTGGTAATAGGCAACATGGATGAAGGCGTCGGGGAGTGGTTCAGAGCCCGCAGGTTGCTGGGCCAGCACAGCGCTCGCGCTCAGCAAAAAAACGGCGATAAAGCTTAGAGCGCGCTGGACCGCCCCGCGATACGACGACGGCCGTGCGGCGGAGTGATCCGAAGCATAATACGAACGTATGGCGTCGACCGGCATGGAAGATTGGATTGCCGAGGGATGATCGAGGATTGTCGATTGTTGGTCCCGCTTCAAAAGAGCGGTGATACACGATCCAAGCTGTGAAAAGCCCGGCATAAGCCGGGCTTCTTTACTTTGTGACTCCTGGAGGCTATGCCCGGACTACTCCCTCCAGCGGCGAACTGGCGGTGGCGTAGAGCTTCTTCGGCATACGTCCCGCGAGGTAGGCACCGCGTCCGGCGAGGACAGCGTTCTTCATCGCTTCGGCCATCAGCACCGGATCGGCGGCAGCAGCGATTCCTGTGTTCATGAGAACTCCGTCGGCGCCGAGTTCCAGCGCGATGGCGGCGTCCGATGCGGTGCCGACTCCGGCGTCCACGATCAGCGGGCAGTTGAGCATCTCGCGCAGAATGCGGATATTGGCCTGGTTCTGAATGCCCATGCCGCTGCCGATAGGCGCACCCAGGGGCATGATGGCGGCCGCGCCGGCGTCAAGCAGTCGCTTGGCAACTACAATGTCATCAGTTGTGTAGGGAAGAACAGTAAAGCCTTCCTTCACCAGGATCCGGGTCGCTTCGACGGTTGCCTGCACGTCGGGATACAGCGTCGCCTGGTCGCCGATCACTTCCACCTTCACCCAATCCGACAGTCCGACTTCGCGACCGAGACGGGCGGTGCGAATCGCTTCGTCAGCGGTGTAGCAGCCGGCGGTGTTGGGCAGCAGGAAATATTTCCGCGGATCGATGAAGTCCAGCAGCGATTCCTTGCTGCGATCCAGGTTGACGCGGCGCACCGCGACCGTCACCATCTCGGCGCCGGCGGCTGCGATGGCCCGCGCCGTCTCCTGCCCCGACTTGTATTTCCCGGTGCCGACAATCAGACGCGAGCGAAAAGAGCGGCCTGCAATAACGAAGGAGTCCATGGCGATATTGTAGCAATCCGGATGCAGGAAGATGTGAGCAGAATCACCGCGGGCGCATGGGCGCGAAAACTGCCCTAGGTGCTGCCGGCGGCGATGTCCGCCGGTTCGCTGGACTGGTGGTTTTCGTAGAGCTGCTGAATGCGCTGGCGGTAGCGTTCCTCGACGACGCGGCGCTTGAGCTTGAGGGTGGGAGTCAGACTGCCATCGGCTACCGAAAATTCGTCGGCGACCAGCAGGATTCTCTTCAGCTTCTCGAACTGGGCTAGATCGCGATTCACCTCGGCGACAATGCCGTCGAACAGTTCGCGGACCTTTTCGTTTTCCACCAGCGCTTCGCGCGATTGAACGCCCAGGCCGTGCTCGCGCGCCCAGCGTTCCAGTTCCACGAAGTTCGGGGCGATCACTACCGATGGAAACTTGTGGCGATCGCCAATCACGATGGCTTCCCCGACATAATCGTTGTTCTGGAGCTTGCGCTCGATCGGCTGCGGGGCAATGAACTTTCCTCCCGAGGTCTTGATCAGGTCCTTCTTGCGGTCGGTGACGGAAAGAAACCCATCGGCATCGAGTTTGCCGATATCGCCGGTTCGGAACCATCCATCGGGCGTCAGCGCGGCGGCGGTTTCCTCCGGCATGTTCCAGTAGCCCTTGAACACGGAGGGGCCGCGGACCAGGATTTCGCCGTCGTCGGCAATACGGACCTCGACATTGGGCAGGGGCGGACCCACGGTGCCGATCTTGTGCCGGTTGGGTTTGTTCAAGGCGACCACCGGCGAAGTCTCCGTCAGACCGTAGCCTTCATGGATGCGGATGCCAACATCGGCATACCATTCCGCCAAATCGCGGCCGAGCGGGGCGCCGCCGGATATGTAAATGCGCACCCTTCCCCCGAGCGCCTGGCTGATCTTGGAGTACACCAGGCGGTTGGCCAGCTTCCAGGCGAGGGATGCGGGCCGCTTCCCTGCCAGGATTTCAGCACGATGCGCACGGCCGACCCGCAGCGCCCACTGGTACACATTGTGCTTCATCCCGCCCTTGGTCAGCACCTCGGCCTGACTGCGAATTTTTTCGTACACGCGCGGGACGGCAACGAAGATGGTAGGTCGAGTTTCGGGGAGCGCCGACTTCAATTGGTCGATATGCGGGCAGTAGGCGACGGTGACGCCGTGGTAGAACATCGCGTAATCGACGTGCCGGGCGGTAATGTGAGAGAGCGGCAGAAATGAGAGGCTGAGGTCCCCCGGGCCCATCGGAAAATTGTCCAGCGAATGCAGCAGGTTGGAGGCGAGATTACCCTGGGTGAGCATCGCGCCCTTGGGACGACCGGTGGTGCCGGAGGTGTAGATGATGGTGGCCAGATCGTCGGGACGAATAGCCAAGGCGGCGCGGTCGAATTCGGGATCGCGCGACTCCGGGCCACCGTGCATAAGCCGGTGCATGGGAATGGCGTCAGGGATGCCGATATAGTCCATGACTACAATTTTTTCCAGCTTCGTGCCCTGGCTCGCCGCCTGAAGTTTCTTGAACTGTTCGGCGCTGGAGACGAACGCGATGCGCGCGCCCGAATCGTTGAGCATGTATGCCGACTGTTCGGCGGTCAGGGTGGAATAAATGGGAACGATGGCGCCGCCGATGAGCAGCGTGCCGAATTCCGCGGTGGCCCATTCGGGACGATTCTCGCTGAGGATGGCGACCCGGTCTCCCTTCGCCACTCCCCAAGCGGTGAGGGCACGGGCGATGCCTACGGCGTCGCGATAGAGTTCATGCGCGGAGATGGGAATCCATTTGACCGTCTGCTTGTAAAGCATCACGCGGTCTAATCCCCGCTCAATCACCTCGTAGAAGACCTGGTTGACGGTTTCAGCGCTCATCCGGTCCATCCCCTACCGACACCGAAGCCTTGTCTCACCGATGATGCTTGACGGCCAAGACGGAAAAAGCTGCGATGAACTCAATGTAGCGGTTCGCAAGCTACCGGCGCAAGCCGCGTCGCCGCTCCCGACACCACGGTTGCGGGTTGCAGGTTCCCATACGGGAGCGCCGGCGGTTGGACGCAAAATGGCTGCGGCACGGGAGTTCGAGGCTGACTGTTTCGGGAAAGTTCTTGTAACCGGACGAGGGCGGGCGCATCTTGTGGCGTATGACGAACTACCGTATTTCCCTTGTACTGGCGCTGACACTGGCGGCCGTTCTGACCCCGTCCCTCTGCGCCCAGGAAAAACCGCAGCCGGCGCCGATGAAATTGAAAGTCGGCGACGTGGCTCCGGATTTCAACCTGAAGTATTACGACGGCACCAAGATGCGGGACATCTCGCTGCACGAGTTTCGCGGGAAGAAGAACGTCATTGTCGCCTTCTTCGTTTTTGCCTTCACCGGCGGTTGAACCACCGAGATGCGCAACCTCCAGACGAATTACGACAAGCTGGAGGCTGCGGACACCCAGGTCGTGGGTGTAAGCGTGGACAGCCCGTTTGCCAACAAGGCGTGGGCAGACCAGCTGGGACTGAAGTTTCCTGTAGCCAGCGATTACTTTACCGAGGATGCCACGATCAAAGATTACGGCCTGTGGGATCCGAAGTGGAAATCAGCCAGGCGGGCAACGTTCCTGATCGGCAAGGACGGCAAAATCGAGCAGGTCCAGGTGGACCGGGAGGCAATCGATCCCAGCAAAGTCGTGGAGGCGTGCGAGAGGAAGAAGCACGGATAGGTTGGCGCGAACCGGCTTAAGCCTTGAGGATCTTGTAATTATTTCTTGGCGCGTGCGTTTGGCGGCGGCGCGTTGGGGTTTTGCTGTCCTGGCGTGAGATAGATAATTTCGCCCGGGCGGGCGTAGTGGAGTTGTTCGCGGGCTTCCTTCTCAATCGCGTTCGGGTCGGTCTTCAGCGACTTGATCTGATCCGATAGCTGCTGTTTTTCCGCCTGCAGCTGATCGACATCTTTCTGCAGTGCGCGGAACTCCGCTTTCTTCCCTTGATATACGACCATGCCGTTGTCGCCGAAGATGACGTGGACCGCGAGCATGATCGCCAGTGCCGCCACCGCCACAGTGGCGAGCTTGGTGCGGAGTTTATAGAGAACCAGTACGGCGCGTTCGGCGATTGCAACCGCGCGGGCGAGTCGCGGGTCACCCCCCCTGATTAAAATCGGCCGGTATTGGATCGCTCGTCTGAACATTGGACCTGGTACGCAGCAGCCTCTTCACTAGCTCATTCGAAAATCCACTGCTTGGCGGCGCCGCTCAGCTTTTCGAGGTCGCCGGTTGTGCGTGCCTCGGAATAGACTCGCACCACCGGTTCGGTCCCCGAGAGTCGATAACAAACCCAGGAGCCGTCGTCGAAAATCAGCTTGAGGCCGTCGGTGCGAACCACCTCGCGGACCCGGCGCCCGCCGAGTTCGCGTGGATCTTCCCGCACTTTGCTAGTGAACTTCTCTTTCACCTCCGGGGTCAAGCGGAAGTTCTCCCGGCGCGGATAAAGGGAACCTACTTTGCCAAATAAGTCGTTCAATTGCTCGCCAAGCGTGCGCCCGCGGCGCGCCACCATCTCGCAGCAGAGCAGGCCCGCCAGCACGCCATCTTTTTCGGGGACGTGATGGCGGATGGTGAGCCCGGCCGACTCCTCTCCCCCGATGACGATCTTGTCCTGGTTGATGAGTTCCCCGATGTACTTGAACCCGACCGGGGTCTCATAAAGCGGAATCTTGTAATGCTCGGCGAGGGCGTTCACCAGGTTGGTGGTGGCGACCGACTTGGCTACGCCGTTGCGCCAGCCACGCGTTTCGACCAGATAATCAAACAACAGCGCAAGGATATGGTTCGGCGAAATGAAGGTCCCATCGCGGTCCAGGATGCCAAAACGATCGGCGTCGCCATCGGTCGAGATTCCAATGTGCGCGTCCGATTTCTTCATCGCCTTGCGAAGATCGTCGAGCAGGTGGTCATCGGGTTCGGGTGCGTGCCCGCCAAAGAGCACGTCGCGATAGTCGTGCGCGGTTACGACTTTGATACCGGCGCGTCGCAGGAGTTCGTCGGGATAGCCTCGCGCAGCGCCCCAAAGCGGATCATAGGCAACGCGCAGGTTGGCCTTCTTGATTGCATGGATGTCGACAATCTCGCCGAGGCGAGCGAGGTAGTCGGCAGCGACATCCAGCTCTTCCTTTTTCGCGGCATTTTCGCTCGCCCTACTTTCGCCTGCAGCACCGGGCGATGACGAGCGTGCCCCATTCAACGACACGATCTCGGCTTCGATCTTCTTGGTGACCTCCGGCAGGGCCGGCGCGCCGTCGGGCGTCGAAAACTTGATCCCGTTATACTCCGGTGGATTGTGCGAGGCAGTGAAGTTGATGGCGCCGTCGGACTTGGTGCGCAGGATGGCCCAGGAGATCGCGGGTGTGGGCGCCGGCTCGGGAATCACGCGCGGTGTGACACCGTGCGCCAGCAGGATGTCGGCCGCCAGGGAGACAAAGCTCTCGCCCAGGAAACGCGGGTCTCGACCGACTATGACCGCCGCGCCTTGCCGCTTTTCGCCGGCCACGTAGCGCGCTATGCCGGTCACGGCTCGACGAATGTTGGCGAAGGTGAAGTCCTCGGCCATCACCGCCCGCCAGCCCGAGGTACCGAACTTTATGACTGCAGCCATGAACCACTCCAGAACGTCGTCAGAAATTAGAAGTCACCCGGAATAATCGGGCACCGATGCTGATTTGTTGATGGACGGATGCCCCGCGCGGCAGCGTAGTTGGATGCCGCGATAAATGCGCGAGGAATTGTAAATGACCGACAAAAAGATTGTGCTCACCACCACCGGAACCCGCGAGGAAGCTGGGAAGATCGCGCGCTCCCTGGTGGAGCGGCGGCTGGCCGCGTGCGTAAACGTGGTTGAGATCGAATCGGTGTACCGCTGGAAAGAAGCGGTCGAGAGCGCCGAAGAGTGGCTGCTTTTGATCAAGACGACGGCCGAGGCGTTCGCCCAGGTACAGGCCGCCATCCAGGAGTTGCACACCTACGACCTTCCCGAATGCGTGGTTCTGCCGATCGAGAACGGCAGCGAAGACTACTTGGCTTGGATTGGCGAAAGCGTCAGTGAGCCCTGATTTTCATTCCCGGCCGGAACGGCGTTGCAGGAGCGCCTGCAAGTACGTCTTGACCTTGGCCTCCAGGCGCGAGTGGCGCAGGACGTCGCGCAGCAATTGTGTCGGCAGTTTTTCCGCGATTGCGATCGCCCGCGCCAGCGGCGTCTTGTCGTTCCGCAGCAATGCGACTTGCACGTCCCGCCGCAGCGACCATTTCGGATCCCGCGAGACGGCAAGCACCAGCGCGCCCGTCGCGTCATCCTTCATGAGCGCTTTCACGATCCACGCTTCGGTCGCGTAAGGGTTCTGTAATGCGGCATTCATCACGCGCTCCTCGGGATCGCAAAGCAGGGCCGCCGCCACGCGAGTGGATCCTCGCTTTGCCAGCGTGAGGCGTTCACCGCTGGAGATTGAATCCATTCGTTGCAGCAGCAATTCTTCAAGCGCAACCTTCAGATCCGCCGCAATGACGGGCGTAAGCGCGATCTGCATCGCCTCAAACGTGTAGAGATGGCGCGCCATGGGAAGCGACACGTGGCGTGGCGTCTGTGGATGCGAAACCACGGCGACGATCACCTTGCGGTGCTTCATGACCGCGGGATTCTTGGATACGGCTTCCAGCGCCTGGGACGGCAGGTCACGGCGCGCAAGCAGCGATAATGCCAAGTCTTCGGTGAGGCGCGCGCTGGCAGCAACGCCACGCAGGACGTCATGTTCCCGGCTATGGATCAGTTCCTCCAGCGGCACGCTGGGCTCAGGCGCTCTGCGAGCTCCGGTGCTGGGGGTGGTCGACATGGTCTAGTCCCGCGCTGTAGCGGCCATGCGGCGTGCCATCCATAAGGCACCCATGACCGGCTGAATGATCTTGAAACTGACGGCGGCCTGCGGACGCATCGCGCGCAACTTGCTCCAGAAAGTCTGGCGAACCTGCGGCGAGTGCGCGAACACACCGCCCCCAAGGGCAACGCGCACCGCCGTCTCTTCCTCCCATAGCCGGCCGATAATGATGCTCGCCAGGCGAGCCAGCTCGTTTCCGGCATTGATGAGAAGCCGGCGCGCGATCTTGTCGCCGGCGCGTGCGGCCGACTCGATGCCGGGGAACAAGCCGGGAAAATCCGGCGGCGGGGTGGCGTTGGCCTTCTGCAGAAGTTGCTCGATCGAATCCAGGTTCCAGGCGTCAAGAAAGACGCGCAGCAGGGTGGTAACTTCGGCGGCATCGAGCGCGCGCATCACGGCTGACACGCCGCAGCGCCCGATCCAGTAACCCGATCCTTCATCCGAGATGGCGTGGCCCCAGCCGCCGGTTCGCCCGGACTCTCCTCGTTCGTTGCGTCCGAATGCGACCGAGCCGGTGCCGGAAATCACCACCACGCCGGGAAGCCCGGCGAAGGCGGCTTCCATGGCGATGACCATGTCGCCCACGACGTCAATGTCGCCGGGCACAAGATCGTGGATCATCGACGCTACCATGTCCTTCACCGGCGGAACAGAAGCGCCGGCAATGCCGACCACCGCGGCTTCCACCGTGGTGGGGCTTACCCCGGCGGCATCGCAGGCCTTAACAATTGCCTCGCGGAGGTGGCTGCGCGCCTCGTGCTCTCCCACCCGTACCATGTTGCTGCCGCCGGCGACGATGGTGGCAAGCACACTTTCGTCGTTGGCCACGGCACAGGTGGTCTGCGTCCCCCCGCCATCAATACCCAGGTAAATTGGCACGAGTGCCTAATTATTCACCATCGCGGCGATGTGGGCACGGGATTTTGCGGAGGCGGCGGCAGGTTTTTCGCTGATAATGCGGGTACCTGGCGCCGACGCTCAGGCTCGAAATCGTCGTTCGCCGGCGCGCAGCAAACGGCAATCATCATCACCACTCGGTGCTCATGGGACTGGATCGGCTGGATCTGATCATTATTGCCGTGTACCTGGCGGGCATCACCGCCTTTGGCATCAGCTTCCGCAAACGCCAGCATTCGCTGCGCGACTATTTTCTCGCCGACCGAAATGTACCCTGGTGGGCGATTTCTCTCTCCATTGTGGCGGCGGAAACCAGCACCCTCACCATCATCAGCATTCCTGGCCTGGCGTATCGCAGCAACATGACGTTCCTGCAGCTGGTGATGGGCTACGTGATCGGGCGCGTGGTCATCAGCTTCCTTCTCATCCCGCATTACTTTCGCGGCGAGCTGTACACCGCCTACCAGTTGATGGAACGCCGATTCGGCGGCAAGCTGCGCTCCCTGACCGCAAGCCTGTTCCTGATTACGAGGGCGGCGGCGGAAGGCGTGCGCGTCTTCGCCGTGGCTATCGTGGTGCGGATCACGCTCGGCGTAGTGCTCGGCGGATTGGGGGATTTTCAGCGTGACCTGGTAGCGATTGGAATCGTGACCGCGCTTACTCTCGTCTACACCTTCGAAGGCGGCATGACCGCGGTCATCTGGACCGACGTGGTGCAGATGTTCATCTACGTTGGCGGGACGCTGGTCGGCTTCGTCACACTGCTGCACCTGGTGCCGGGGGGATGGCCGGGCGCGCGGGAGTTTGCCGGCGCCGCCCATAAATTCGTGGTCTTCGATTTTTCACCGGAGTTTTTCAAGGTCTATACCTTCTGGGCCGGCCTGATCGGCGGCGCTTTCTTGACTACCGCCAGCCACGGTACCGATCAACTGATCGTGCAGCGCCTGCTGGTGGCACGCTCGGAGGGGCAGTCGAAGCTGGCGCTCATCGCCAGCGGGTTCGCGGTTTTCTTCCAGTTCGGACTGTTCCTGCTGGTGGGCGTGCTGCTGTTCGTGCTGTATCACACCACCGCGCAGCCGCCGAAGTGGGCATCTTTCGATGAAATCTTTCCCACATTTATCGTGACGCGCATGCCACATGGCATTTCGGGATTGCTCATCGCCGCCATCCTGGCAGCCGCAATGAGCAACCTGAGTGCGGCGTTGAATTCCCTGTCGTCGAGCTCGATCGTGGACTTCTACCTGCGCCGACATCCGGAAACCGGAGAGCGAGAGCGCCTGCGGCTGTCGCGGATTTCGACATTGTTGTGGGCCTTGGTGCTGTTTGCCCTTGCGCTGCTGTCGCGCAACATCAAGGTGGTGGTGGAGGTCGGACTCGCCATCGCTTCTGTCGCCTACGGCGCCTTGCTGGGCGTGTTCGCGCTCGGCGTCCTCACCCGGCGGGCCAATGAGCGCGGCGCCATGGTGGGTTTTTTCTGCGGCTTTGTCTTCAATCTCTACTTGTGGCAGGAGCAGCGATTATGGGCCGCCATTTCTCCCCACACCGGTTTCTCCTTCGCCCTGCCGCATGGCGGCGTGCCCTTCACGTGGTACGTTGCGCTGGGCTCGGGGCTGACCTTTGCCGTGGGTTATGCTGCCAGCCTCATGTACGCCCGCGATAAGAACCCGGAGAAGACCGGCGTGCATGCCTGAGCCGCCCCCAATCCCGGGCCCCCGGCGCGAGTTGGCGCGCGACCTGACGGTCAGCCACGCCGGCGCAGTCGTTGTCGGCACCATCATCGGCAGCGGTATTTTCCTGGTGCCGGCGGAGATGATGCAGGCGGCCGGTTCCTCCGAATTGGTTTACCTGGCCTGGATCGTGGGCGGGCTGCTGTCCATGTTCGGCGCCCTCACCTACTCCGAGCTGGCCGCCATGAAACCACAGGCCGGCGGCGAGTACGTGTACATGCGCGACGGCTACGGCCCGTTGGGCGGTTTCCTGTACGCCTGGACCTATTTCGTGATTGCGAAACCAGGCTCGATGGCCAGCATTGTCACCGGCTTCGTGCGCATCCTCAGCAACCTCAATGCCCTGCAGTTCCTGGGCGAAGCTCGTCCCGACGGCTGGCACCCGACCCTGCCCGGGCAAGCCGTGGCGATTGCGGCGATCGTCGCCATCAGCCTGATCAATTACATCGGCGTGAAAAGGGCGGGCGAGTTCCAGCTGTTTTTCACCTTGCTGAAAGTGGCTCTGATCCTGGCTATCGTGGCCATGGGCTTCGCCTATGCGAAGGGCAGCCTCGCGAATCTGGCCACCCATTACTCGCTCGCGCGCGGTGGGATGGCAGGATTCATGGCGGCGCTGCTGGCGTCGTTGTGGGCATACGACGGCTGGAACCTGGTCACCACCGTATCGGCGGAAATTCGCGATCCGCAGCGGAGTCTGCCGCGTGCCTTGATTGCCGGCGTGGCAACCGTCGCCGGCTTGTACATCCTGGTGAATGCGGCGGTGCAGTACGTGCTTCCCGCCGAGGTGATTGCGCGCTCCAGCAGCCCGGCGCTCGATGCCATCCGCTGGGCCGGCCACGGGATTCTGACCATGGTGCTGATCGCCATGGCGCTGGCCATGCTTGCCACCTTGAACGGCAGCACCATGACCGGCGCCCGCGTTCCCTTTGCCCTCTCCCGGGACGGATATTTTTTCTCCGGCTTGGCCAAGGTACACGCGCGCTTTCGCACGCCCTCGACGTCCATCGCCGTGCAAGCGGCGCTGGCGATCGGCCTGCTCCTGTTCGCGGGAAGTTTTCAGCAGCTGTTCGCTTTGACCCTGTTCGCGGAGTGGCTCTTCTACCTTCTGGTCACCACCACCGTCTTCATCTTCCGGCGGCGGGAACCGGACGCAATTCGTCCCTATCGTGTCTGGGGTTATCCCGTCGTCCCGGCGCTGTTCGTGGTCGCCTCGGCGGCACTTCTCTGCTTCACGTTCGCAGCCAACGTGAAAAATTCGCTCTTGGGATCGGTGCTGATCCTGGCAGGAATTCCGGTGTACTTCCTGTTTGCAAGGCGGCGGGCAAAGCAAAACACAATTTGAACGCGCATTACCAAGGGCACTAGTTGCGGGAGATTTGTTCTTGCGGGCGGCGGCATTTGCGAGTAACTTGCCCACTAATTCGCCTTCAAAGGTCTCCCTATGAGCAAACCACAAGCCGAAAAGCGTTCCAGCAGGCGCGTCAAAACGCAGGGAAAGATCAATGTGAAGGTTGTGAACGGCCACGACGCCGAGGCGCAATTGCGGGACGTCAGCGTACGCGGCGTGTTTCTCTACCTGCAAAACAAGGTGGCGGAAGGCTCGACCCTGGAGGTCGTTTTACCGTTGCCGCAAAGCATCATGCCGGGAGAGGAGAATTGGATCCGCTGCAAGTGCCGCGTGCTGCGCGTAGAGAAACAACGCGGCGCCGATTATGGAGTGGCCGCCGTCATCGAAGAGTTCGAACCGCTGGTTGCCTCGAAGCTCCCGAAAGCGTGAGATTAGCTTTTGTGTAGCGGCAGATTTCCATTCCCCAAATCGGCGGAACAAATTCCGCCGCTACACAAGCTCTCATGCGGCCGTGACACTGCGCAACTGGCGCACCCGGTCGTAAACCCGCACATATTCCTTCGCCGACGCCGTCCAGGAAAAATCCTTGTTCATGCCATTGCGCATTAATGCCTGCCACCGGTCCTTGTCCGCATAGGCCTGGAGTGCGGTGCGAATCGTTGCCAGCAGCGCTTCCCCGCTGTATTCCGTGAACTTGAAGCCGGTTCCCTTGCGCGCGTGCGGGTCCCAGTTCTCGATGGTGTCGTCCAGTCCGCCGGTGGCGCGCACAACCGGCACGGTGCCGTATTTCAGGCTGTAAATCTGGTTCAGGCCGCACGGTTCGTACTTCGAGGGCATGAGGAACATGTCGGCGCCAGCCTCGATCTTGTGGGCGATCTTGTTGTCGTAGGCGACCTTCACGGCAAATTTTTGCGGAAACTGCTTGTTGAGGCGGCGAAACAGGTCCTCGTACTCCTTGTCGCCTGCGCCCAGCGCGACCACGATCATCTCTTCGCGCGCCAGGCGGTCGGCCACCAGCGAGATCAGGTCAAATCCCTTCTGCGCTGCGAAACGCGAAACGATGCCGATGACCGGCAACTTGGGATCGGCATTCGGTACCCCGAATTCAGCCAGCAGGTCCTGCTTGCACTTCGCCTTGCCGCCCAGGTCCTCGGGCGAATAGTGCGCCACAATAAACTTGTCGGTCTGCGGGCTCCACTCGTTGTAATCCACTCCGTTCAGGATGCCGGTGACCGTGCCGGAGCGGCCGCGCAACACGCCCTCCAGCCCGAAACCGTACTCCGCTGTCTGGATTTCCTGGCTGTATTTCTTGCTGACCGTGGTAATGAAATCCGCGAAGACCAGCGCCCCCTTCAGGAAATTCAGCTTGCCGTAAAATTCCAGCTTGTCGATGGTAAACAGGTCCCAGGGAAGCATCAGCAGCGGCAGCGTATCGGGCGGAAACAGGCCCTGGTAACCCATGTTGTGAATGGTGAACACGGTGGCCACATCGCGCAGCGCGGGATCCTCGGCATAAACGCTGCGCAGCAGGATAGGAACCAGGGCCGATTGCCAGTCGTGACAATGAAACACGTCGGGCACGCCGAGTACTTTGCAGCCCTCCAGCACGGCGCGCGAATACAGCGCGAAGCGCTCGGCATTGTCGCGATAATCACCGAGCGGTGTGCCGTAAAGGGCGTCACGATCGAAATACGGCGGATAATCGATAAAGTAGAATCGGACCCCGGAATGGACACCGCCATCGACGATCGAGCAAAAGCGGTAGCGGTCATCAAACGGTACGGTGATGCTGCGCACGACGGTCTTGGGTTCGGTCAGCTTGGTTTGCTTGTATTTCGGCAGGTAAACGGTAACCTCGTGCCCGAGGGCAGCCAGTGCCGGCGGTAACGCGCCGACCACGTCTGCCAGTCCGCCGGTCTTGGAGAACGGGACACACTCGGATGCCGCAAAAACGACTTTCATGCTGGGAACCTCCCGGGGTGGATCGAGATTCGTGGCGTATGTTGCAACGGGCTTCTCTTGCCGGATGAGTGATTGCGAGGGCGAAAGGCAAAGTCTAAATGGCAAGTCGAAACAGGGTCAATGCTGCGGTGGCAACGAAGCCGGCAAAACCGCCCAAGTTTGGGCAAAATTTTCTTACCGACCGCGGCACGGCTGAAAAGATTGTTGCCGCCCTCGGCGACATCGCCGGCGCCACCGTGGTCGAGATCGGCCCCGGCCGGGGTGTTCTCACTACTCTGGTGGCCAACCAGAGCGCCCGGGTCATCGCCATCGAACTCGACCGCGTCCTCGCCGCGCAATTGCGAATGAAATACAGCGGCTGGCCGAATGTCGAGATCATCGAGGGCGACATCCTGAAAATCGATCTCCGCACCGTGCTGGGCCCCCGCCCCGGAGCCCTCGCCGGCCTGGCGCCCGCGCCGCCGCCGAAAGTGCAGTTGATCGGCAATATCCCCTACTACATCACCTCCGACATCCTGCTGCGGTTGTTCAGCTACAGCGCGCATTTTGACCGCATCGTAATCATGGTGCAGCAGGAGGTCGCGGACAGGATCGCGGCCAAACCGGGCGGAAAAGAGTATGGGCTGCTGTCGGCAACTTCGCAGCTGTATGCCAAGGTCGAGAAGCTGTTCACGGTCCCGCCGGACGCCTTCGCTCCGCCCCCCAAAGTGCACTCCGGAGTTCTGCGGCTTACGGTGTCGCCGCAATTTCAGCGGCTGCAGGTGCTGGAGAGCGAGTTCATCGATTTCTTGAAGCTGTCGTTTGGGCAAAAGCGCAAGACGCTGGTCAATAACCTGAAGGCGCGTTACGACGCGGCCGCTGTCCAGCAGGCGCTCAAGAAAGCGGGCGTACGTGCCGATGCCCGAAGTGAAACCCTGCCCCTGGAAAAAGCAGCGGCAATCTTTCGGCAGCTGCGCGGCAAAGAGCTATCGTAGGAGGGCAGGAGTCGGCACGAACTGCTGGCTCCTCACTCCTTGGGAATAAGCCATGGCCACTTTCATCCGGCCTCCGGCCGTTGCAGGACGTTTTTATCCTGACAATCCGCAAACCCTGGCCGAAGACATCCGCGGCTACACCGCCGTCCATGGAGAAAAGCTGCGCGCTCTCGGATGCGTGGTTCCGCATGCGGGGTACATGTTCTCCGGACACGTTGCCGGGGCGGTGTACGCGCGGCTGCAACTTCCAAAGCGATTCATCATTCTCTGTCCGAATCACACCGGCATGGGCAAGCCGCTGGCGATCATGAGCCAGGGCGAATGGACCACGCCCTTCGGCAACTCGACCATCGATTCCGCGATGGCGGACGCGCTCAAACAAAATTTTCCGCAGCTCGCCGAAGATATCGTCGCACACCATGCCGAGCACGCCTTGGAAGTGCAGTTGCCATTCCTGCAGCTGCTGGCGCGGGCCTTTACTTTTGTGCCGATCGCGGTAGGAGTTGGACAGTTCGAGATCCTGGAGGCGCTGGGCCAAGTGATCGCTCGCACCATCGCTCAGGAAGATCCTCCCCCACTGATCATTTCTTCCAGCGACATGAATCACTACGAGTCGGACAGCATTACCCGCGTCAAGGACCGCAAGGCGATTGAGAAGATTCTTGCTCTGGATGCTCCCGGTCTGTTCGAAGTGGTTGGCCGGGAAAACATCAGCATGTGCGGCTACGCCCCAACTGTGGCCATGCTGACCGCCGCAAAGCTGCTTGGCGCTCGCCAAGCGCAGCTCATCAAGTACGCCACTTCCGGCGACATTTCCGGCGATCGCGAATTAGTGGTTGGATACGCGGGAATCGCGGTGACCTGATCTACGAGCGGCAGTGGGAAGCAAGACTCTGTATTTGAAACTCGAAACTGATTTCACAGTCTCACTTTCCAAGATCTCAAACTGAAGCGCGCAACCTTACCTTTGCGACCTGCCGCTGCTGCTGCCGTGTCCACTGCCTCCGCTGCCGTGCCCGCCGCCGGATGCAGGCGCCGTTGGCGCAGACCGTACCGCAGGCGCGCTGCGTTGAATCGGGGCGGGTGCACTGTGTTGAATCGGGGCCGCGCGGTGCTCCATGTGCGGGCCGGGAGCAGGTCGAAATGCCGGCGAAGCGCCTCGTTCAATTCGGTCCATGCGCATCTCGGAATGCCGGCCATGCATGGGTACTGGAGAGCCCGGCGCTGCAATGCCGGTTCCGCTCACGGGAGCGGTGGTGCGCGGTGAGTTCGCAACGGTTCCCGCCAGTGGCGAGATCGGCGCTGTTCCACCAACTGTAGAATTCATACTCTTCCCGCCGAAAAATCCATTCACCGGCGGAACAATACGCGGATCGCGCGTTCCGTTATTCACCACTACAGTCGGGTGCGGCACCGCACTGCTTCCTCCCATGACCGTCACTGGATTCGGAGGCCTCGGCGCGTGATAGTAGACCGGCGCGTTATACACCGGAGGCACCGTGTACCACGTGTTCCAAATCCCCGGACGCCACGCCCAACCAAAGTTCGGGACGAACAGCCACGAACCGTAACGATACGGCGTCCAGCCCCACGGATAGGTGGAGACCCACGTGTAACCAAACCCCGGATACCAGGCCCACGCGCCGTTGTAGAACGGGTCCCAACCGTACCCGACCCCGTAGGGCTGCCACAGCATGCCGTATCCCGGCGCGCTATACCAGGAACCGTAATAGTTCAGGTCGCTGACGCCGTACGAATACGGCGAGCGCGAATTATAAGAGCTGGACGCGTACTGGCTGGAGTAGTTCAGACGATCGCTGTCCCAGCTATCGTAGCTCTCGGCCGTGATGTTCTTTGCCAGGTCGTAACGGCCGGCGTCACCGACATCGAGCGTCAGCGTTTCGTTCTTCTTGATCTTGACGTGCTCTTGATCACCCTTCAGCTCCACTTCCCCGCCAAGGACCGCCAGCTCGGGATTGCCCGTCGTGAGGTCAAGCCGGAAGTGGACATTGTGGTCCAGGCTGATTTCGCGGTTGGCGAAGGCGACGCGAAAGTCGTCGTCCCCCTTGTGCCGGACGTTGAAGTACGCCGTGCCCTGGTTCACCTGCACGGTGGTGAGGCGCGCGCCGGAGGAGCGCAGGCCGAGCGAAGAAAATTCGACGTCGGTTCGCGGCGCCAGCCGCATCGTCGTGCCATCTTCAAACTCAACCTCGGCGCGGCCCTCATCCTGGGTGGAAAGCTTCATGCCCTGCGTGATGGGCATGTTCATGATAGCTTTTTGAAAACCGTCGCCGCCGCCGCGATCAACCTGCACCGGGCCATCCACCAGGCTCAGGCGCACAATGCGCACCTGCGAGTCCGCCATGGCCCAGGGAGCGAACACGATTCCACCCAGCAACAGCAGGAGCAAAGACACCGCTCGGATCATTGTTCGCATATAGGACTCCAGGGATTAATGCCTCTACCCTATTAGACACGAATTGTGGCGCTAAGTCGCGCGCACGGCGGATATTCCGGGAAGGGGAAGCCCGGAGTTCCAGCACGTCCCTTAAGACTTGAGGATACTGGGCTAATCTGACCTGACGCTGAAGCCGCTCTTACTGCGGCGCTGCCGCCCGCGCCGCGGGGTCCGCCTTGATGCGCTGCAGCAGGCGCTCGGCGCGGCGGCGGCTCACGTTCATCACCGAGCTGTCGTTCAGGACTGATTCCAGCTGCGGCGCAATCGCCTGCAATTCTCCCAGCCGCTTGTTTTTTTCCAGCTCCTCCGCGGATTTCAGTTCCGCCTCCAGGCCCAGCTTGTCATAACGATGCAGATATTCCAGCCGGCGGCCGGATTCCAGGGTGTTGCTCATGTTCTGAAACAGGCCAGCCAGGGTCTGGAGCTGCGAATTTGGCGAGTAATTGTAGGTGGTCTGCGACTCCCGGTCGGTATAGGTACACTTCAGCGTCTTGGTGCCGGTATTCGCGACACGCGTGCCGCCGTGATATTCAAAATTTCCCTGGAAACAGTTCAGCCCCAGGGCGAGATCGAAAATCTGCTTGCGTGTAGGCTCCGACACCATGAACTGACGCAGGTAGGGCTGCAGCGGCGCCGAACCGGCCGCGGCAACTTCGTCACTGCGATAGGTCGCCTTGCCGTCCGGCTCCACCGCGATCGAATAATGCGACGGTGTGCTGCCTGGAAAGGCAAAGTCGAAGGAGACAATCGGAAGGCTCGGTTCCTTGCTGGCCGGTTCAAGATTCGGAGTTTGCGCGACGGACACACAGACGAAGGTGGCGAGCAGTAGAAGCAGGTTCAGCGCGCGAGACGGCATCTGACAGAGTGTAATTGACAAATGCCGCGAACACGAAATCCAGGAATTCAGAAAACAGCAACTCGAACGCAATCGGTTCCCCGCTCCAGCCTGCTTTTGGCTGGGGTGGGAAATCGGCAACCCGCTCTTTCCTCTCAGCTCCGGCTCGGCGCGGCATGGCGCATCAGCGTCGCCGAGGTGTGCAGATGGCAGATGGCAATGGCCAGAGCATCGGAGGCGTCTTGTGGTTCCGGCGCTGCCTCCAAGCGCAGCAGGCGCGTGACCATCTGCTGCACTTGCGATTTGTCAGCCTTTCCGTAGCCCACAACTGCCGACTTGATGGACAGCGGCGCATATTCCGCGACCTGCAATCCGCACGAAGCCGCCGCCAGCATGGCAACGCCTCGCACTTGCCCCAGCTTGAGCGCTGATTTCACGTTCACAGCGTAAAACACGTCCTCGATTGCCACCGTGTCCGGCTGGTGCCGCTCGATGATCTCGCGCAGTTCGGTGAAGATCTGCTGCAATCGTTCCGGGAGCGGCTTTTTGGGGTTCAGGCGAACGGCGCCGCAAGTGATGTGCCGCAACTCGCCGGCCGCATCCTGTTCCACCACCCCGTAACCGGTGGATTCGCCGCCGCAATCAATCCCCAGCACCCGCATGGCAAGCGGAGTTTACAACAGGCGGTGCACTCCAGCGGCCCTTCGGCAACCAATCCGTAACTTTTTCCCGCTGTGTCGCTACATTCTTCATTCTGAATTCTTCATTCTTAATTTCTCACGAGTTAACCAGCTACCAGCATTACACTGCGGTGCATGATCCCAGTGCGGCCCACCATTCTCGAGGGCAACGGCATCCGACTGGAGCCCCTGACTGAAGAACACGCCGACTCTTTGGCGGCCGCCGCCAGCGATGGCCGGTTGTGGGAGTTGTGGTACACCAGCGTTCCCGCTCCCGACGGCGCCCAGGCTTACATAGCCGAAGCCCTCAAAGGCCAGCGTGACGGTCACATGCTCCCATGGGTTGTGCGCGACTTAAAGAGCGGCGCCATTATCGGCACCACCCGCTATCACGATATCGTTCCTGCCATGGACCGGGTTGAGATCGGGTATACCTGGTACGCGCAAAGTTATCAGCGGACGCACGTCAACACCACTTGCAAACTGCTGCTGCTGGCGCATGCGTTCGATAAGCTCGCCTGTCAGGTCGTGGGCTTGCGGACCGACCGCTTCAACTTTCGATCGCAGCGCGCAATTGAAATGCTCGGCGCAAAAAAAGACGGCGTCATACGACACTTTGGACTTCGGCGCGACGGCAGCGTTCGGGATTCTGTGATGTACAGCATCCTCGCCGCGGAATGGCCCGATGTCCGGCGCCACCTCGAGTTGCGGCGCACCCGGCTCGAAGCGGCGGGGTTGAAGTAATTGGGTTCAGCGTCGGGTGCCCCCCTCAAGCCCTTTTTGGCTGGAGTGGGAAATCGATATCCCCGCGAAAAAAGGGCAGCCCAGGCTGCCCCTTTTCACATGCGCGCAGAAAACCTGGAGCCTAGCGCCAGCCCCAGGCGTGGTTGTCGCGATAGATGTCGCGGTTGTCGCGATGGACGTCCCGGTAGTCGTGGCGGAGATCGCGCTGCTTGGCGCGGATCTCGGCTCGCTCGGCGCGGGCGGCGGCGTAGTTGTGGGTCGCGTAGTCATGCCGCAGTTCGGCACGATCGTGCGCGATACTGTTTCTGTCTTGACGAATGTCGCGCCGGTCCGCGCGCCGATCGCGGTAGTCCTGGCGCAAGTCATGCCGGCGGCCTTGCCAGCCGCCGTCGCCATCGCGGTCCTGCGCCATCGCGCTGGTGCCGCCAATCGCGGCCAGTAGCAGAACTCCCATCAGTAGCTTTTTCATCTTCGTTCACCTCCGGTCCGGATTTCGGGACCGCTCGCTGATGTGAACCCGGCCTGTGCGCGGAGTTGCGAAGGACATTTATAGAGTCTCGCGGAACTTTTAATCAGGGCAGGGGTTGGCAACGCTCTTCAGTTGCGCCGAACCGGCTGGGTCATGCCTGGGGAAATAATTTGGAATTGCTGGTGGGAGCTAGTCTGCTGACGCTACCCGCTTCCGGGGTGCCGCTGCCTCTTCGGCGGTCTCCAGCCACTCATCCAGTCGGCCGGTGATCATCAATCCGAGCATGCGAAAATCGCTCATCAACGACCACAACGGGTGTCCCCACGTTGCCGGGCGGTTACCCTCCACGAGCAAGTGACCGGCCCAGGAAAATGCGTATCCCACCGGCACCCACAGCAGCGCGATCCACGGATGCCGCAGCAGCAGCGCCGCGATCACCGCTCCCGCGCCCAACGTTGTGCCCAACGCGTGCAACGTGCGGTTGGAGCGGCAGCTGTGCTGCCGCAAGTAGTAGAGAAAAAAATCGTTGAAGCTGTGGAATTTCTGGTCCATGTTTCGCGAATCCGGATCACAAGGGTAACTGATCTCTGAAACTGCGCGCCCCACACAGTGAGTAGATAGTACCGCAGGTAAGTACGCCTGTGTGCGCGCAAGCCTAATATTTCTGCGGACTTACAGGTAGTCGTAGCACGAC